>OMTP01000321.1 GCA_900313955.1 uncultured Lachnospiraceae bacterium
TCCACTCCGGAAGTGCTTTTTCGAGGCAGCAACTGGCTGACGAGTGAACAGTAACACACGTCCACTTTTTTATTGTTTAAATATGCGTACATACTGTCATTTTCCGCAGAAATAAGGTATCATAGGAAAAAGGATCACATTTCGTGGAAAGGAGTTCGAACAAAATGGCAGTGATTCCTTTTTTAATCATTTTCCCGCTCTGCGTCTCTGTCCTGATGTATGTTATCAGGAATAACAAAGTGCGGGGCTTCGTCGCCTATGCAGGTTCCATCATCGTCATGATCGGGGTGGCCTGTCTGGTCGTCCAGTGGTTCCGGGCCGGAGCAAAACCCATGGAACTGTTTGTGGAGACAGAAGCTGTGAACCATATCATTCTGGCAGCAGAACTGATTCTTATGGTTCTTGTCACCTACCTTTGCTTCAGGCACAGAAAGTACTGGATCAGCCTCCTCAGCATCTTCCCGACGATTCTCATCGCCTGGTATGAGCTGGCAGGTCCGGCAAGAGAGAAGACCTACCACATCTATGTGGACCATCTCTCCATCCTCATGTGCATCATCGTCGGTCTCATTGGAGGACTGATCGTCATTTACGCCGTCGGCTACATGCATGGCTATCATCAGCACCACACGGAGTTTGAGGACAGAAGATATTATTTCTTCATGCTGCTCTTCATTTTCCTGGGCGCCATGTTCGGCTTCGTCCTGTCCGCCGACCTGCTTTGGATCGATCTCTTCTGGGAGGTCACCAGCGTCATTTCCTTCCTTCTCATCGGGTACACAAAGACAGCGGAGGCTGTTCAGAATTCCTTCCGCGCTCTGTGGATGAACCTGCTCGGAGGAACAGCTCTCGCCATCGGCATCGTCTACTACGGTGTGAATGCGGGCAGCACAAACCTGCAGCAGCTTGTCTTCGAGGGAACTTATCACTCGGTTATCGCATCCCTTCCGGTAGCCCTGATCGCTTTTGCGGCACTCACAAAAGCTGCTCAGCTGCCGTTTTCGACATGGCTTTTAGGCGCCATGGTCGCACCGACGCCGTCCTCAGCCCTCCTGCACTCCGCAACGATGGTCAAGGCCGGTATCTATGTCCTCTTCCGTCTGGCTCCGGCTATGGCCGGTCAGACATCCGGAACCATGGTTGCTTTTGTCGGCGGCTTCACCTTCCTTGCAGCGTCCATCATGGCTATTGCCCAGACCGACGCCAAGAAAGTTCTGGCCATGTCCACCATCTCCAACCTGGGGCTCATGGTCGCCTGCGCCGGTGTCGGCCGCCCCGAGACGATCTGGGCGGGCGTCTTCCTCATGATGTTCCATGCGGTCTCCAAGTCCATGCTCTTCCAGGATGTAGGAGCAACTGAGAACGCCATGCACACAAGAGACATCGAGGCCTTCCATGGCCTGCTCTACCGCCTGCCCAAACTGGCTATGTTCCAGTTCATCGGCATCATCGGTATGTTCCTGGCTCCGTTCGGTATGCTCATCTCCAAGTGGGCTGCTCTGAAGGCATCTGTCGATGAGAGAAATATTCTTCTCGTCTTCTTCATTGTCTTCGGTTCCGCCATCACATCCTTCTACTGGACCAAGTGGCTGGGCAAGCTGATCATGCGCACAAATGAACCGAAGATCAAGGACATCACCCGCACAAACGAGCTGATCTCCCTTAGCATCCATGCGGTTCTCATGATCGCTCTGTGCGTCCTCTTCCCGCTGCTCTCCAGAACCTATGTCGATCCCCTTCTTATGGAGGTCTTCGGCAGCGCAGAGGAGACTCTGCCCATGAATCTGCTCATCACGCTCATCATCGTCATCTGCGCCGTCTTCGCCGTCCCGGCCTTCGCCTATGTCTTCGGTGAAAATGTGCAGACAAACGTGAAGCTGTCCTACATGAGCGGTATCAATGATGGAACAAATGACAACTTTGTGGATTCCTACGGTGATCCCAGAGAACTGCATCTGTCCAATTATTACTTTGCCCACACCATCGGTCAGAGAAAACTCATGCGTCCCGCTCAGATTTTATCAGCCGTTGTCATCATCGGCATGATCTGCATCGTGATTGGAGGTGTTCTGTGACTATGACAGCAAAGCAGATAATCTTTGTCATTCTTTACATTGTCCTCGCACCCCTCATCGGAGGCTTCCTCGAAGGATGCGACCGCAAGATTTCAGCCAGAATGCAGCGCCGCGTCGGCCCGCCTATCTTACAGCCTTTCTATGACGTGCAGAAGCTGCTCAACAAGCAGACCATCGCCGTCCGCAAGGCGCAGGGCGTCTACCTCATCATTTACCTGATCCTCATGGTCTTTACGGGCTGCATGTTCTTTGCGGGGACAGATATGCTGATGTGCTTTTTCGTTCTGTCGACAGCAGCGACATTCCTCTATTTTGCGGCTGTTGTCACGAACTCGCCCTACAGCACCATCGGCGGCCAGAGAGAGCTCATTCAGATGATGACCTACGAGCCGGCAGTCCTTCTGACGTGCGTCGGCTTCTATCTGGCCAATGGAACATTTGAAGTTGATCATATTGTATCCACGGGCAAAAGTTCGATCATCTACCTGCCCGGCTTCTTTATCGCCTTCGTCTTCATTCTGACGATCAAGATGAGAAAGTCTCCTTTCGATGAGTCCGGATCCCATCATCCGCATCAGGAGCTGGTCAAGGGTATTACGACAGAGATGGGCGCCAGAAATCTGGCCATTTACACAATCACAGAGTGGTACGAGAACGTCTTCCTTCTGGGTGTGGTTGGCCTTTTTATCATCAACAGACATGCATGGAGCATCCCGCTTGCTCTTCTTGTGATTCTGGCCGTCTATTTCCTTGAGATTGTCATCGACAACTCATCTGCCCGTGTGCGCTGGCAGACCATGCTGCGAATCACATGGGCTGTGACGCTCTTAAGTGCCGGCGTCAACACCATGATCCTCATGCTGATTCATTAAGGAGATAAGAAAATGGGAAAAGTAAAAAGATCGCCATGGCTTCTCCACTATGATGGATCAAGCTGCAATGGCTGCGATATTGAAGTTCTTGCGTCTCTTACGCCTGTCTATGACGCCGAGAGATTTGGCGTGGAAAATACAGGTGACCCGATGCAGGCGGATATCCTCCTCATCACAGGCGGAATCAATGAGCAGAATGCACCGGTTGTCAAGCAGCTCTATGACCAGATGCCCCGCCCCAAGGTCGTCGTCGCTGTCGGAATCTGCGCATGCACAGGCGGCGTCTTCAAGGACTGCTACAACATTCTCGGCGGCGCCGACAAGGTCATTCCGGTCGACATCTACGTTCCGGGCTGCGCTGCCCGCCCCCAGTCCATCATCGACGGCATCATCAAGGCGCGCGACCTCTTCCAGAAGCGCTCGGACGAGCATGATGAGTACGAGCGGACACATCGCGGAAAGTAAGGAGAAGAAAAATGGCTGAAGTTGTCAAGGCAGCAAATGACATCGTCCCGGTCGACAAAGAGGACCTGATGGAAACCGCCAATATTATGAAGCACAAGGGCAGAAGAGTGTCTCAGATCTGTGCCTCTCTCATTGACGGCAAGTACGAGATCCTCTACTCCTTCGCGGACGATGAGAATTATGACTATACAAGTTACAAGGTGACCATTGATCCGGAGGTGCATGTCCCCTCCATCACGGCCATCTTTCCGAACGCAAATTTTTATGAAAATGAGATGGCGGAGCTCTATGGCGTCAAGGTGGATTATATAGACGGCGACTATCACAATAAGCTCTACCGCATCAAGGAAGTTGCGCCGTTCGGGCCAAAGAAGGAGGAAGCAAAGTAAAATGGCTAAGAGAAGTGTTGTTCCTTTCGGCCCCCAGCATCCCGTCCTCCCGGAGCCCATTCACATTGATCTGGTTCTTGAGGATGAGAAGGTCGTCGAGGCCATCCCCAATATCGGCTTTATTCACCGCGGACTTGAGGGCCTGGCTTCAAAGAGAGATTATAAGGAATTCACGTATGTCGTGGAGAGAACCTGCGGCATCTGTTCTTTCGGGCATGGCAACGGCTATGTCCACTGCGTGGAGAATATCATGGACGTCGAGGTCCCGGAGCGCGCTAAATTCCTGCGCACCATCTGGGCTGAGATCGCCAGAATGCATTCGCATTTGCTCTGGCTGGGTCTGCAGGCGGATCAGCTCGGTTTCGAGAGTCTCTTCTATGAGATCTGGAGAATCCGTGAAAAGGTGTTGGATTTACTCGAGCTCACGACCGGCGGACGCCTCATCTTCTCCGTCAATCAGATCGGCGGCTGCCTCAAGGACATCACGCCGGATATGATGAAACACATCCTCGAGGAGATGGATGTCATTGAAAAGGATCTGCGCGTTGTCCAGAGAACGCTTATGAGTGATACTTCTGTTCTGTCCCGCACAAAGGGAGTCGGCGTCCTCACTAAGGAGCAGGCACATGATCTGGGTGCCTGCGGTCCTTTCGCGAGAGCATCCGGCATCGCAAGGGATATGAGAAAGCTGGGCTATGACGCCTATGGATATCTGGATTTCGAGCCGATTACCAGCATCTTCGGCGACTGCTTCGCAAGAATCGATGTCCGTATCCGCGAGGTCTTCCAGTCCATCGATCTCATCCGTCAGGCGATTGCAAAGATTCCGGGCGGTGAGATCATGAATCCGGTCAAGGGCAATCCCAAGGGTGAGAGTATCGTCCGTATTGAGCAGCCCCGCGGCGAGGCAGTCTACTATGTCCACGCCAATGGAACAAAGTTTATTGACCGCTACAGAAACCGTACGCCGACATTTGCCAATCTGTCGGGTCTCTGTGAGACTCTGAAGGGTGCAAACTTTGCTGATGTAGGTATGATGGTTGTCACGATTGACCCGTGCATTTCCTGCACGGAGCGCTAAGGAGGGTGTGAGATGGCAAGACTTATGAGATTTGCGCCGACGATGCTCAGGAACCTCTTTCAGCCGCCGGTCACAACAAAGTATCCTGCAGAGCCGATTGATTTTCCGGAGAGAAGCCGCGGTCACATTGAGATTGTGATCGACAAGTGCATCGGCTGCGGCGGCTGTTCCCGCAACTGCCCGTCGGGGGCCATCAAGGTCGACAAACTCAAGGGCACGTGGGACATCAACCGCTTTGACTGCGTCCAGTGCGGCTACTGCGCATCTGTCTGTCCGGTCAAGTGTCTGACGGTTGTTCCGGGCTATCAGGAGCCGGAGAGAAAACAGGAGTTTGCTCATTATCAGAAGTCTCCTGAGGTTCTTGCGGCTGAGGCCAAGAAGCGCGCTGAGATGGCTGCCAAGGCTGCCGCCGCCAAGAAGGCGATGATGGCCAAGAAGGCTGCCGCCGCTGCTGCGGCGAAAAATGCTGAGGGAGGAGTCGCGCCTGCGGCTTCTGCTCCCGCTGCTGCAAAGCCTGCGGCGAGTGCTTCCGCTTCTAAGCCAGCTGCAGCTCCCACAGCTGCTACTGCTGCAAAGCCAGCGGCTGCTTCTGCCAGGGCTGCCGAGGCACCGACGAAACCTGAAGAAACGAAATAAGGTTACATGGAGTCTGAGGGCGGTGGAGTGTACTCCCCGCCCCTGTTTTTTCGTTACTGTTCACGGGTGGGTCACTTCGGCGCTTCGCACAAAGGCCTTCTTCCTTCACTTAGTAATTTTCGCCGCAAAAGCAGG
>OMTP01000320.1 GCA_900313955.1 uncultured Lachnospiraceae bacterium
CCGTATACTGGCTTCTTTTCCGGTACACTCCATACTGCTCACACTTCCTGGACGAGGATACTGCTGCAGGCAGGACCGTCATATCCGGCTGGTGCGGAGCCCTGTATGTTTCAAGATTGCGAGCCCGAGGCGAAAACAGCCGCCCGCGCCTTAGCGCGGGTCCCTCGAAGGGGGATCCTTGACGGGTTCTGACCGACGCGTTACCATCAGCAATCCGACGGCGTCCGAAGAAGTGAGGTATGTTTCTGAGTTGTTCGCCGTCGGCGCAGACGAACGAACGCGTCGGGCAGGTTCTGTCAAGGACGGCGTCACGATGGACCGCCCAGCGTTGTCAGTGATCTTTTCGCGGCAATGGGTTTACATCCATTGATGATCTGTCTATAACAGATGCCAGGAGCCAAACACTCCTGCTTTTTATTTCAGATCTCTTTCCTGCCGGCAGGGAGGATTGATTATGAGTAAAAACAAGCATTTAACAGCAGAGGAACGAACAACAATTGAAACAGAGCTTACGAAAAGCTCCAGCTTCAAGTCTATAGGAGCCACGCTCGGAAAGGACTGTACAACAATCGCCAAGGAGGTAAAAAAACGCAGATACTCAAGCAAAGTTGATACCTTTGGGCATGGATTCAACGACTGTCTTCATGCCCATGACCGCTCCTGTCAGAGGATCAATGTCTGCAGTGCCTGCTACTCCCCTCAAAAGCACAGGCGCTGCTGGAGCTGTGGGAAGTGCACAAAGGAATGCCCTCACTATGAGAAATATTCCTGCGAAAAACTCCTGAAGGCCCCTTATGTCTGTAATGGATGCAGTGAGAAGAAAAACCACTGCTCTCTGGAAAAATGGTTCTACAGGGCTGATCAGGCACAGACTGCCTATAGAGAAAAGCTTTCTGAGGCGCGGACAGGTTTCGACATTACTGAAAAGGAACTTGAACATCTCGATGATGTCGTAAGTCCTCTGATAAAGAACGGCCAGTCCATTCATCATGTATGTATGAATCATTCAGGTGAAATCATGCTGAGTGAAAGAACCATGTACACCTATATCGACAACGGCCTTCTCTCTGCCAGAAATATCGATATGCCGCGCGTAGTGAAAATGCACCCGCGGAAGAATCATAAAAAGTATTTTAAGGTGGATAAAGCCTGCCGTATTGGAAGAACGTTTGATGAATATCAGACTTACATGAATGAGCATCCGGATACGCTGGTTGTACAGTGCGATAGCGTGGAAGGAGTAAAAGGCGGTAAGGTGCTTCTTACAGTGCACTTTGTCGCCCAGGAACTTCAGCTTGCTTTTCTTCGCGATGCCAACGATTCCCAGTCAGTTACAGACATTTTCAATAGAATCTATCTGGAGCTTCACCCTGACCGTTTCCTGAAGCTGTTTCCTCTTCTGTTATGCGATAACGGCAGCGAGTTCTCGAATCCAAAAGCTCTGGAATACGATGGCCAGGGGAACCGGCGGACAACAGTTTTCTACTGTGATCCAAATGCTCCTTTTCAAAAGCCCAACTGCGAAAACAACCATGAAATGATTCGCCGCATTATCCCGAAGGGAGTGGACATCGGTCAGTATACGCAGAAAGACATTGATCTTATGATGTCACACATCAATTCTTATGCGCGTGCAAAGCTTGGAGATAAATGTCCGTACGATGTTTTCTCGTTTCTGTACGGAGAAGATATTTTGAAATACTTCGGACTCAGTAAAATCCCTCCCGATGAGATCATTCTGAGCCCGAAGCTTCTGAAAAAATAAATACATAAATCGCCGGCGGGAGATCCGAAAAGAAAGCCAATTACCAATGGTATTTTTGAACTGGATTTAGAGGTGGAACTTACTTCTTCCCAAAAAAGAACAATGGGTTCGACTTCTGCGAAGCATGCCCAAAAATGAACTCCGCAAGCGATTTCAACCATTAATATACACTGTTTTTGCACATTTGTATAAAAAATCTTCTTAATTTCAGCACTTTTAGAAGAGAAAAATTCCACCCTCACAGGGAGAGTGGAATTAACTCTTACAAAGTGGAACTTAGTTTTTCATTTGACC
>OMTP01000319.1 GCA_900313955.1 uncultured Lachnospiraceae bacterium
GGCCGCGAAGGAAATGCTTTCCGAAGGGTTCCCTGGCTGACCCGTGAACTGTAACATATATTTTTCATAATAAAAAATATTTCTTGACAAGGATGAAAGGCTTCCCTTATAATGGTATGGCAATTTAGTGAAATTCTGGTTTTATAAATGGAGTGAAGGAAACATGACAAGAAAAGGACATATGACTTATCAGCCGAAAAAACGTGTTCATTCCAGAGTGCATGGTTTTCGCAAGAGAATGTCGACAGCCAATGGAAGAAAAGTTTTAGCAGCTAGAAGAGCAAAAGGAAGAAAGGTTCTTTCCGCGTAAAGAAAACCTGAAAGGCTGTCGCACGCTTTCGTGCAACAGCCTTTTTGCGTACTATTAGGATTGTTGGAGTTTTCATGGAGCGACTGAAGAAGACGGAGGACTTTGGCAGGGTCTATAAGAAGGGGAAGTCGAAGGCCGACAGAAACCTGGTCTTGTTTTATCTGCCGACAGAGGAAGAAGAAAGACGTCTGGGCATTTCCGTCAGCAAGAAGGTCGGCAACAGTGTGGTCCGCCATCGGACGAAGAGAAGATTAAAAGAAGCGGCGAGACTGAATGAGGATGCATTTCCGAAAAAGGGAGATTTTGTCATTTTGGCAAGAAATCATGCAGCTTTTGCGGATTATCACGAACTCGAGACGTCCCTTTTGCATTTGCTTGAAAGAATGAAAGAGCGACAGGTATGAAAAATTTAATGGTTGCCTGTATTCACTGGTATCAGAAGCATATCTCTCCCTACAAGGGGTATCACTGCCCTTATATTCCCACCTGTTCTAATTATGCCATCGAGGCGATTGAAAAGTATGGATCCCTGAAGGGCGGGCTCCTTGCCCTGTGGCGGATTCTCCGCTGCAATCCCTTCTCCCATGGGGGATATGACCCGGTACCGTAAATCCACTTAATTTGGCAGGTAGTCCTGCCCTTATATAAAGGAGGATAAAAAGTGGCACTAGTATTGACAAAGAGCAGCATGCCGATCATCAAATGGGTGGCCGCCCTTCTGGGGCTCCTCATGAACGGCATCTACTACATGATCAGCAGCTGGGGGTTGCCGAATGTCGCCTTCGCGATCATTCTATTCACCGTCATCCTGCTCATGGCCATGATGCCGCTGACAGTCAGACAGCAGCGGTTCTCGAAACTCAACAACATTATGCAGCCTGAGATCCAGAAGATTCAGAAGAAGTACAAGAATAAAAAGGATCAGGTCTCGCAGCAGAAGATGATGGACGAGATCAACGCCGTCTACGCCAAGTACGGTGTCTCCCAGATGGGCTCCTGCGTGCAGATGCTCATCCAGATTCCGGTCCTCTTTGGTCTCTACCAGGTCATCTACAAGATCCCGGGCTACATCACCATCATCGGCAATCGTATTTCCGTTATTGCTGAAAATAAGGCCTTTCTCAAGGTCTTTAAGACATTTGTCACAGATACAAATAATTCAACACTGACCAGAAACTACGCCGAGGGAGCAACGAAAAATGTCATTGACGCCGTCTACGGCCTCAATACCAACCAGTGGAGCTCTCTTATGGAGAAGGCCAGGGGAACGTCCTTTGAAGCTGATCTGACTTCCCTGCACGCCTATGTGCACAGAGCGACGAACTTCTTTGGCCTCAATATCTCCGACTCGCCGTGGGATATCATCAAGAACGCATGGGCGGACAAGGCAGTTCTTCTGATCATTGCAGCTATCGCCTTTCCACTTCTCGCATGGCTGACCCAGTGGCTTAACTACAAGCTCATGCCGCAGGCAAATCAGTCGACGGGAGATTCGTCTCAGGATCAGATGATGAGCACCATGAACTCCATGAATAACTTCATGCCGATCATGTCCGCCTTTTTCTGCCTGACTCTTCCGACTGGTGTCGGTATCTACTGGATTATGAGTGCCGTTATTCGTACCCTGCAGCAGCTCTTCATCAACAGGAAGCTTGACAAAGAGTCTGTCGATGATATTGTCGCCCAGGCACAGAAGAAGGCAGAGAAGAGAAGAGAGAAGGAAGGACTTCCTCCTCAGAAGATCACAGCCCAGGCGCACACTTCAACAAGAAGCGTATCTGCATCTGCCAACCGGACGGTCAGCGATACTGCAGAAAAAAAGAAGCAGCAGAAAGAGTCGACAGAGTCTTCTAACGGCCTGACCGCAAAGCCCGGAAGCCTTGCCTCCAAGGCCAATATGGTCAGGAATTACGACGCGAAGCATGCGAAGGATAATACAAAGTATAAAAAGTAAGGGAGGGCCTTTTTATGGAGTATAGAGAGTACACAGCAAAGTCAGTTGATGAGGCAATCACCAAGGCCTGCCTGGAACTCGGCGTGACGAGCGATCGCCTCGATTACAGTGTTGTTCAGGAATCAAAGAGCGGTTTCATGGGCATTGGCGCTAAGCCGGCTGTCATCAAAGCCCGTGAAAAAGCGGTAGAGGAGCCTGAAAAAGAGGAGCCGAAGCCGATTGTAGAAGAGAAGAAAGTGGAAGAAAAGACGGTGGAAACGCCTGCTCCAGCCGCTGCACCTGTTTCGGAGCGGAAGGAAGAGGGAGATGCTCCGAAGAGCAATTTCGTCTCCAATGATGAGATTGAGAAGAGGGCGGCAGCTGCAGCTGCCCGGGCTCGCGCAAACGGCACAGACGAGACAAGATCTGAGAGAAGCACAGACAGACGACCGGACAGAAGAAGCGACAGGAACGGCCGTTACGGCAAGAAGCCAGGCCGCTATGGCAATGACAGAAAACCGAGAAACAGCCGCTATGACAGACAGCCGGAGATTGAGATTCCGGATTATGTGCCGTCTCAGCCCAAGCCCGAGCGCGTTGTGACTCCGAAGACAGAGGAAGAGGTCACTGCAATTACCAGGAAGGCAGTGGATTTCCTTACAGATGTCTTCCATTCTATGGGTCTTCACGTCGACATTCTATCGAATTATGATCAGAAGGAAGGTTCCCTCAATATGACCTTCTCCGGCGATGAGATGGGCATTCTCATCGGCAAGAGAGGCCAGACGCTGGATTCTCTTCAGTATCTGACGTCCCTCGTCATCAACAAGGGACAGGAGGAGTACACACGCGTCAAGCTGGATACAGAGGACTACCGCGGCCGCCGCGAGGAGACCCTCAACAATCTGGCAAGAAACATCGCTTTCAAGGTCAAGAAGACCAGACGTCCTGTGGCTCTCGAGCCGATGAACCCCTATGAGCGCAGAATTATTCACTCTGCTCTCCAGGACAACAAGTTCGTAGAGACATATAGTGAGGGCGAGGAGCCCTACCGCCACGTCGTTGTGGTGCCGAAAAAGCAGTGAGTGACACAATCTGTGCCATCGCAAGCGGAATGACAGCTTCAGGGATCGGAATCATCAGAATTTCGGGCCCTGAAGCATTTTCATATCTTGCGAAGATATTCCATCCGGCCGCTCAGGATCGGGTGTCGGGATGGAAGGCCAACACGATCCATTACGGACACATTTTCGATGGGGAGGAGTGTATTGACGAGTGTCTTATTCTGGCCATGAAGGCACCTCATACCTACACGACCGAGGATACCATCGAGATCGACTGTCATGGCGGACCCTATGTCATGCGGCGCATTCTTGAGGTTGTCATGAAGGCCGGAGCAAGGCTTGCGGAGCCGGGAGAGTTCACGAAGAGGTCATTTCTGGGTGGCCGCATTGATCTTTCAGAGGCGGAGGCCGTCATGGACGTTATTTCCGCAAAAAATGAGGACGCCCTCGCCAGTTCCATGGCTCAGCTGTCGGGCTCCGTCAGAAGGAAAATATCCACCATCCGGACGACAATTCTTGATGAGGTATCTTATATTGAGGCGGCTCTTGATGACCCCGAGCACATGGATCTGACAGGGTATCCACCGGAACTTCTGAAAAAGATCAGCAAATGTGAACATGAGATCAAAAAGCTCATCGGCAGCTACGATGAGGGAAAGTACATCCGGGAGGGAATCCGGACGGTCATTCTCGGCAAGCCCAATGCGGGAAAGTCATCACTTTTAAATGCTCTGACCGGTCAGGATCGCGCCATTGTGACGGACATTGAGGGAACGACACGGGATGTTCTCGAGGAGACGGTTAATCTGGGAGGCGTGACTCTGAGACTTTTTGATACAGCTGGAATCAGGGAGAGCGAAAAGGCGGATGCCATCGAGCAAATCGGCATGACAAAGGCCATGGATGCTGCGGAAAAGGCGGATCTCATTCTGACCGTTCTTGATGCGGCGAGACCACTGGATGCCAATGACAGGGAAATTCTGGCGCTTATTCGGGAAAAGAAGGCGATCGTTCTTCTCAACAAAAATGATCTCCGCCAGGTGATCACAGAGGAAGAGATTCATGAGAACTGTGAAGCCCCGGTCCTGTCCATATCTGCGAATACGGGGGACGGGATCGATGTCCTGGGAGACAAGATCCGTTCCATGTTCCTCGGCGGACATATCCACATGAACGAAGAGGTGACCATCACCAATGTCCGCCAGAAAGAAGCCCTCACACGGGCGGAACAGAGCCTCTTCCTGGTGGAGCAAAGCATCGAAGACGGCATGCCCGAGGACTTCTACACCATCGATCTCATGGACGCCTACGCCGCTCTCGGCGAAATCATTGGCGAAGAAGTCAACGACGACCTTGTGAACAACATCTTCGCCAAATTCTGCATGGGAAAGTGAAAGGAAATAGAATGAATATCAGTGAAAGCTATGATGTCGTGATTGTGGGCGCAGGACACGCCGGCTGTGAGGCGGCTCTGGCCTGTGCGCGAAGAGGACTTGAGACGATTTTATTTACAGTCAGTAAAGAGTCCATTGCCCTTATGCCCTGCAATCCAAATATCGGTGGCAGTTCCAAGGGGCACCTCGTCCGAGAGATTGATGCTCTCGGTGGAGAAATGGGGAAAAATATCGACGCAACCTTCATTCAGTCAAAAATGCTCAATAAGTCCAAAGGGCCGGCTGTCCACTCCCTGCGAGCCCAGGCTGATAAAGCCGCCTATACCATGAAAATGCGCCATACGCTGGAGAATCAGGATCATTTGACGATCCGTCAGCAGGAAGTCGCTTCTATTTTGACCACAAGAGATCGTGCATATCTCGAAAAAATCGGTGGGCAGAGCTGTGAAGTAGTGAACAATCCTGTGGATAATGTGGATAAATCCGTGGATAAAGATACTATTAGCGTGGATGGAAGCGATTTTCAGACAAAAGAGAGGATCATCGGTGTCCAGTCAGTCTCAGGTGCTGTTTATTACGCGAAAGCAGTCGTTCTCTGCACAGGTGTCTATCTGGCCGCTCGTTGCATATACGGAGACACATCGATGTGGACAGGACCAAACGGTCTCATGGCAGCAACGCACTTGTCGGATTCTCTGCGCGAGCACGGTGTTGAGCTCGTCCGCTTCAAAACGGGAACGCCGGCAAGAATTGATGCAAGAACCATAGATATTGCAAAATGCGTTGAGCAAAAAGGAGATGTGCCAGTTGTTCCTTTCTCTTTTTCCACTGACCCAAAGGATGTCCAGATCGAGCAGGAGTCCTGCTGGCTCACTTATACAAATGAGCAGACACACAAAATTATTCGCGATAATATTGACCGATCCCCCTTATACGGTGGTGTGATTCATGCTACGGGACCGCGCTATTGTCCATCGATTGAAGACAAAGTCATGCGCTTTGCCGACAAAGACAGGCATCAGGTCTTTATAGAGCCGGAAGGGAAGTATACAAATGAGATGTATATCGATGGGATGTCAAGCTCTATGCCTGAGGATGTTCAGTTTGCTATGTACAGGACAGTGCCTGGCCTTGAGCATGCAAAGATTGTGAGAAATGCCTATGCCATCGAATATGACTGTCTGGCACCCAGGCAGCTCATGAGCTCCCTGATGTTTAAAAACATCGATGGACTTTTCTCCGGTGGCCAGTTTAATGGGTCCTCAGGCTATGAAGAAGCGGCGGCGCAGGGGATCGTGGCAGGAATTAACGCCGGCCAGTATGTGCTGGACAAAAAGCCGCTCATCCTGAAGAGGTCGGAATCCTACATCGGAGTTCTCATTGATGACCTGGTCACGAAAGAGAATCACGAGCCCTATCGAATGATGACAAGCCGCGCCGAGTACAGACTCCTTCTTCGACAGGATAATGCTGATCTGCGCTTACGCAAATACGGGTATGAGGTTGGTCTCATTACCGAAGAGCAGATGGAGAAGTTGAATGAGAAAGAGCAAAACATAGCGAGAGAAATCGAGCGCGTTCGTAATGTCAATATAGGAACAGGAGAGAGAACACAAAAACTCCTTGAGAAGTGTGGAAGCACTCCGCTGGACTCAGGTGCAAAGCTGGCCGATCTGATTAAAAGACCAGAACTCTCCTACGATCTACTTGCGGACCTTGACCCAGGGCGGCCAGCTTATCCACAGGAAGTGAGAGATCAGGTCAATATTGAACTCAAATATGAGGGGTATATTGAGAGACAGAAGAAGCAGGTTATGCAGTTTGAGAAAATGGAGGAGAAGGTCATTCCAGGAGACATCGATTACGACGATGTCGAGAGCCTTCGATTAGAAGCAAGACAGAAGCTGAAGGAGTTTCGTCCGGAAAATATTGGACAGGCCTCTCGCATAGCAGGAGTCTCACCTGCGGATATCTCTGTTCTTCTTGTGTATATCCGCGCTAATAAAGAAGGAAAACAGTGGATAAGTAAGGAGGAAAGAGCAGATGTCCACAGCTGATAGAGATTTCTTACTCAATGAAATGACAAAGATCGGCGTACATCTTACGGATGGACAGGTTGATCAACTGATCCATTATTATCTGATGCTGATTGAGACAAATAAAGTGATGAATCTGACTGCCATTACAGAGTATGAGGAAGTAGTGAGAAAGCACTTTGTGGACAGCCTGTCTCTCGTGAGAGATGTGGATATGGGGCAATGCAAGAAGGTTATGGATGTCGGAACGGGTGCTGGATTTCCGGGCATCCCACTTAAAATTGTTTTCCCGAATCTTCAGATAACCCTTCTGGACTCCCTCGGGAAAAGAGTGAAATTCCTGGAGAACGTTGTCAATGATCTGGGCCTTTCTGATGTCGAACCCATTCATGGACGTGCTGAAGATATTGCCAGAGAAAAGAAATACAGAGAACAGTACGACCTGTGCACGTCCCGTGCTGTCGCCAGACTCTCCGTGCTGAGTGAATACTGTCTTCCCTTTGTCAAGGTGGGTGGATGCTTCGCATCCTATAAAGCCGGGGAGAGTGAAGAGGAGATCAAGAATGCGGCAAGAGCAATAAAAGTGCTGGGGGGCAAGATGGAGAAGACGGACACTTTTGAAATTGACGGGATGGGACGATCTATTATCTTGATCAGAAAAGCAAAAACTACATCGCCTCTATATCCAAGAAAAGCAGGAACACCTGCAAAGAAGCCAATTTTATGAGATGATGGCAAGGCTCAGAAAAAAAAGACACTTGGGATGGATGCCTGCATATGGGTAACCGTTCAGGACGGGCTCTTTGCGGAGAGAAAAACATGTCCTCAGCGGCGCATTGTCCTTGCGAGCGAACCTTCGTCATCGATCAGGCCTTCTTTTGAGCCGAGGAGGACATGTTTTTCTCGAAGCAAAAATGCCCTCCTGAACAGTTACGCATATGGAAAGAAAAAAGAGCGAACGCTGAAAAAGGCGTCCGCTCCTTTTTATTTTATCGTTCCTGTTCACAGGCCGCCGGAACTTCCATGAAAAAGCACTTCCTCAGAGGCTCTACGCTCCGCTTCGGTCGTCTGCTCTTCGAACGTCCACTGGACGTTCAGCGCCCTCTCAAAGGTCCACTTCGGAAGGGCTTTTTCATGGACGCAGCCGGCAGAAGAGTGAACTGTAACTTTAATCGACGTAGGTAAGAAAATTTTTGATCTCTTCGTTGACAAAATTGGGTTCTTCCAGGTGAGGAAGTGCCTTTGTGTGAGCGATCGATGTAACCTTGATTTCTGAATTGAGAGAAGTCCACTCTGAGACGGCATCATCCTCACCGTCCATGTTTGCTCCCTGAATGATAAAAATCGGAATCTGAACGGTGGAGAGCGCATGCTCTATATCAATGCGCGTGAAGCCGCTGATGATGCTGGCAGCAGTGAAGCGGCTCTTGCGGCCTCCCAGATGAGCGGATTCGTAGTAAGTGTCAACAAGCTGATCCGTCTCATGGAATGGATTATAGAAGTATTTTTCTGTGAAGGAGAGGTCAATACGTTCTCTGCAGTAGAGAAGATGGTAAATGAATGTCCCTAAGAATGGTAACTCAAGAACATCGCGCTCAAGGCGATTGAGCGTAGTTGGAACCCTTCCTTCTGCTGTGACTGAGGGAGGATTGATAAAGATCATGCGGTCAAAGAGCTTTGGAGAATAAACCGCAGCCATAAGACCAATACAGGAAGATTCATTCGAGGCTATGATAGTAACCCTGCCAAGAGACATGGTTTCAATAAACTCCTTAATGGCCTCGACAAAGAAAAAGTTCGTATAGAGCTGATCTGACTTTTTAGAACGACCAAATCCTGGAAGGTCAAGAGCGTAGACTGTGTGATTCTCTGCAAGCAGACCCTTTAGTTCACTCCATTCAGCTGCAGAAGCCGCAGGATGAAGATCGTGGATCAGAAGAACAGGACTGCCCTTGCCTGTCTTCTCATAATACATTTTCAGGCCGCGCCAGTGAAAAATATTTTCTGGCTTCGAAGAAAGCAGATGCTTTTCAGTAGCTCTGCTGTCCAGTAGATTATTAGCAGCATAAATACCGCCTGCTACAATGGCGGCATGGCAGACCTTTTTTAACCATGAAGTATCCTGATAACTCAAGATAATCATCCTCCTTTCAAATAATAGATTGCACGTAACTATTCAGAAGAACTTCCTTACTCTGTAACTGTTCAGGAGGGCACTTTTGCTTCGAGAAAAACATTCTACACTCCGTTTC
>OMTP01000317.1 GCA_900313955.1 uncultured Lachnospiraceae bacterium
CACTGACTCCGATGATGACGACGGCAATTAAGATAACAATCAGCAATTGTCTTCCGCTCATAAAAGGCCCTCCTTGTCCAGTGATAATTTATGTTGCGGGGGACAGGCCCCCTTTTCCGCTTTACTTAGCTCACCATGTCGATAAGCCTACATGTTGGCTTCTGCTCTGACCACAGCATGGCCCTGCGGAATTTCGGTATTTCGGCGCTCAATAGCCATCCCTGCAACCTTACTGTCTACGCTTGACTGCTGTCGTTACCGATAGCAGCCCAAGACTCGCTTCCGGTGGGTTGGTTGTTCCCTTACCGGACGGGGTTTCCACCCGCATTCTTTACTATAAGTTACTTATATATCAAGCACCCTTGGCTGGGCGCACGGTCAGACCCCTTAATCACAGCTTGAATAGTAACTGCTACCGGCGGCCACGTCGCCACACCTGAACCTTAACACATGAAAATCAATCAATCGGAAAGATGGGATACTATACTCTCTCCGGCGGCCGGTTGGCAGGATTAATTTTTCCTCTGTGCTTTGTTAAGATACAGCTCCTGGTCGGCCTCAGCAAAGATAGTTCGGAAAGCTTTGTAGGAATCGATGACACCTATGGCAGATCCTCTGCTGACCGTCACTGTTATATCATCCGGAAGACCCTCTACATGTGCAGCACTTATGCCCCTGTCCCAGTTTTGAAGGGCATTATGAAGCCACTCCTCCGAAGCATCTTTTGACAGCACCAGGATCTCATCGCCTCCGAAACGGTAGCAGTTCTCAGCTCCGAAGGCATCCATGGCTGCCCGGCTGACAACCCGAATGACACGGTCGCCCACCCGATGACCATATGTGTCATTAAAAGTCTTGAAGCGGTCGATATCGGTAATCAGGACAAGGACCTTCTGGTCTTTAGCATCCCAGTTCTCTATATCCTGTTCCAATGCATACCGGTTTTTCAGGCCGGAAAGAGCGTCATACCTTGCCGCTTGGGCGAGGCGTTCATTTAATTCGGTGACCTTGCGGGAACGCTGAATTTCATTTATCTTGACCCGGAAATGGACGACTGAGCCGAGCATCGTGATGAATGCCAGGGCGATAAAGTTCATGGGAACGATCGTAGCAGCCTGATCAATGTGATAGAGAGCCATGTAAAAGACAATGTAGGAAGCCGGAATAAGAAACGATCCCAGCGGGTGCAGGGTGAAGAAAGACACAAAACAGAACTGAACCAGGTAAAAGGTAATCATCTGGTTGCCTTTGATATAGTTCTGGACGGATGCAGAGATTCCCCAGAAGGTAAGGACGATATAGAGTATATAGAGAAGCTCGAGTGCTCTTCTGTGAGACCAGGAGCCCCTCTTTTGAAGCTGGGTAGATATGATAAAGACAACAAGGCAGATGATGGCACAAACAGCCACGTTCGCCACGCTTGCAGCAACCTTTCTCAGATCGTCATGATTGAGGGCGCAGTATAAGATGTCCAGCAGGGTCTCGAGGATGGCAATAATCAGCGAATAGAGATTTATCGCGCCAATGTTTTCCTGGTCGACCACTTTCAACACGTCTATCGGCGTATGAGATGGAATAAACAGTGCAATATTCTTTCGGAGTATAGATAGTATTCTTTCTTGGACCATAATTTTCCTAATATCTCTGAAATGATACAATATACCATTCAAAAGCAGGCATAAGCAGTTTTTTGTTGATGTAAATTATAACACGGTTTTCCAGAAAAAGTATACATTGCGGGAGACAGGCCCCCTTTTCCTCAAATGACCCTTCTCACCAATAGCTGACCGACAAAATATGTTTCTTTGAAAATCAGGATTAAATGACTGTCAGCGATCTGTTTCGTAGAAATACCGCAGCAGCGGAGCCACCATTAAGGACTGAATGATCTGACCAGTCAGGACCAGATTACGTACCTCCTCCTGTTCAAGAAAATAAACCGATAACTCTTCTGTAGGATCCAGATGTGCGCTCGTTATCTTCTCGACATTCTTTGCCAGAAAACAATATGTCTTATTGGTCATCGAAGTGGGGTTTGCATAGATCTGCATGATTTCTGACCACTCTCCACCGCCAAAACCGGTTTCCTCCTCCAATTCACGCTGTGCAGCCCTTAAGGGAGTCTCGCCATCTTCCATGACACCGCATGGAATTTCGTAGTTTGTCCGCATTGCAGCGTGCCGGTACTGACGTTCCATTATCATCCTGCCGTCTTTCGTAATAGCTATTACATTTACCCAGTCCGGATACTCCAATACATAATATTCCGGTACAATTCTTCCATCCGGCAGTTCCAGCCTCTCTCTCTTTGCCGTCAGCCATGGCCTTTGAATCACATATTCTGATTTCAAAACTTTCCATTCCGTATGATTGTTTTCCATAGATCAAGTCCTAACGATTTTATGAACATACTCTCTTTCCAAGCTCATATGCATTCTGCAGATCTTTCGGGAATTGTTTCTTCCTCACTTCTTCCTTATGCGGTTCACTGAACATCCCGGCGTAATATTTGCTGTAATCAGAAAACTGGTAAGTATCTCCTGCATACAGCAATTCACAGCTTCCGAAGATCATCCCGATCATGGATGCCGTAACTTCAAACGTCTGTCCTCCACTCTGGTGGATATAGCCGGGATCAGCATTTCCGGAGAAGATCAGCCCGCATTTCTTCTTGATGGGCAGGAGCTCATCCAGACTGTTATCGTTCTCGTAATGCGTCGTCGGGAACAGCATGCGGTGAATTACAGATGTTGTTTCTCCAGTCATATTTCCATAATAAATTGGTGTTCCAATGATCACCGCATTTGCCTCATGGATCTTCTCAAGCACAGGTCGGAGATCGTCCCGGATCGCGCAGATCCCATTTGTTTTATTGCCGCGACGTTTACATGCAAAACATGCTTTGCAGTCTGTATACTTCAGATCAAACAGATGGATCAGCTCCGTCTCAGCGCCTATCTCCTTTGCACCACGCTCCGCTTCCAGAAGCAGCCTGTGCGTGTTCCAGTTCTTCCTGGGGCTTCCATTTAACAAGATCACTTTCATGTTCTGCTTTCCTCCTCTTTCAGTTTCAGCAGGTAATCCGGATGCCGGATAAACGGTCTGGACATTCCGAAGAACCGGACGTTGCTTTCACCTGCTATTTCGTTCATGTCAGCAAGATTTCTGAGGCCTCCAGTCAGAATGACAGATGCATCTATACGCTCTGCCAGCCGTTCAGTGGCTTCTCTGTAATATGCTCTCTTGTAAAAATTCAGGTGCACCATGCCGCTGACTTCAATTATTTTCAGGGGCCTGTGCCCCACATTGGTAAAGCGTTAATACGTTACCACTTCACTATTGCGGGAGACAGGCCCCCTTTTTCCATTCATCAATTCAGACAACCATTTCTTCTCAATCTTTAAAACTATCTCTTATCGAGATTTAGTTCGCTCTCGATCTCTTCAATCGTAGGCATGGTACTTCTGATTTCGTCAGGGATTACATGAGACAGTTCATATTCAGATACGCCTATCGGTGTTTTCACACTGTTTACAGAGTACTGTGCAAGAACTTTGTCCTTGGTTTTGCAAACCAAAAGACCAATCGTCTGATTATCCCCTTCCTTTTTCAAAATTCCATCTACTGCAGCAACATAGGTGCTCAGTTGTCCCATATCTCTTGGATCAAAGGCATTAACTTTTACTTCTGTCACAACATAGCAATGAAGCGGGATATTGTAAAAAAGCATATCCAGAAATTGTTCCGTACTACCCACTACAAGTCGATATTCCCGACCTACAAATGCAAATCCAGTACCTAATTCGAGCAGAAACTTCTGCAAGTTGTCCATCAGTGCATCTTTTAATTCTTTTTCATCATACTCCTGGCGAATTGTAAGAAAATCGAAATTATACGGATCTCTGGTTACCTGCTGAGCAAGATCGCTCTGAACTGCCGGTAGTGAAGTCTTGAAATTGCTTACTGCCTTTCCTTCTCTTTCATATAAATCCGTATCCAGAAAATTCATCAATACTGCCCGCGACCAGTTATTTTGCAGCGTTTTTTGAACATAAAATAACGCTTGTTGACTATCTCTAGTCTTATAGCATCTGTCTATTATGACTTTGTTGTGACCCCATGGTATTTTGAATATAGCATCCATCTTAGAATCTGCCCCAACTTGAGGCAGATTTACGCTATCCGTCGCGAGAGTCTTAGATTTTGCCTCGGACTGAAGCTGATTTTCCATATCTTTGTATAATTCATAGAAACGCTGCATATACCGCAGGTTTGTAGCAGAAAAAGAATGAACATCCGGAAAAATATTCTGCAAGTCTTTGCTTATACTGTTATAAAAATCAGATCCATAGGATGCACCCCGCACCATATTGGACATATCATGTCCCATTGACCAATAGAACTTCAGCATTTCAACATTCACGCTGGTCGCTGCCTTGATCTGACTCTGCTGAAATCTAATACTTATGGACTGTATCCAGTTTTTATATTCGGAATTGTTTATCAGTAGTCGACTCATTAAAGCCTCCTTCTTTGGCTATTACGACATATTCTGATTTATCTTTCTACATTTATGGTACCATACGTCTCAGGCTCTGTCATGTAATTTCAAGATGAGGGCGGTATATACCGCCCCAATCCTTTTCCCATTAATTACTGATCGTCATTGCCATCAGAGTCTTCATCTTCTGACTCATCAAACGTGTAGGCATCGTCATAGCTGTCCTCGTAGTCCTGATCCTGTTTGGATGCTTTGGACGGCTTCTTTTTCTTCCCTTTTTCAACAAGCGTGATGATAAGGAAGATGATCACAAAGAAGATGATACCTGCCCCGGCTGCCAGGGTCACCGGATCTGCATTGGTGATAAGCTCCTTAACATTGCTGATACTGGGGCTCCCTGTTTCCTCGGTCGGTTCTACAGATGTAGAGCTGTTCGCCTCCTCGGAAGCGGTCCCCGTATCCTTCAGCGGATCCAGCTCGGACTCAGCTGCTACAGCTTCTGACTCTGCCTTTGTCCGCTCTGACTCAACTTCCTTTGCCTCTTCATTGCTCATGAGGGACAGAAGATCCCGCTCATCAACCTGGTTGAGGAAATAAACATTGTTCTGACCGGTCGTGGACTTGTCGATGATCAGGTAGAAGTACTGGCCGTCCTTGGTCGTGATGGTGTAAAAGACCTTGCCGGATTCTGTGGTGATGTCGTCGACAAGATCAAGATCTTCTCCTATGACTCTCCGTCCCCGGACATACGCCAGGCTTCACCGATATGGGTAGCAAGCAGGCCAACAATCACGTAGGGAATCAGCATTATCAGCTTCTTTGCATTTTCTTCAGTCATAGCCTGTCCTCCATGATCTGATGATTTGTTTGATCATTTTCATAGCACCTCCTGATTTTTAGCATAAAAATAGCGATCAACTTCACTTTTGTCGATCGATTTGTATTTACATTGTTATGGAAACTGGAAAATGATATACTGATGTGGGTGCTACCAGATACGGTAGGCGGTTAACCCTCCTTTCGGAGGGGCTGTAACCCTCTGATTCAAAAAAGTTACTGTTGGACTTTGCTGGAAAGGAGGGCGTTACCATAAGTGTGATGGATCTGATGAATGTTCTGGCCTTTAGCCTCACATGCTTCTCAATCGGTTACATGATTGGGAAAGATAGTAATAAGACGCAGAAATAGCCGCCCCGTCCTGCGAAAACGAGCGGCTACTCTGTAGTCAGTAAGTAATGTAAGGGCTGACCGTCTATCGGTAGCACCTTTTATATCTTTACTATAGCATATCCCATGTTTTCTTTCAATCCGGCTTTTAAATTTCACAGTTCAGCTTCAAAGTGGTCACCTCGCCTGCACCTTCTCCCTGATCTTTGGCTTGTAAAGCTTCTCTGCGATCTCTTTCATCTTCTTGAGTGCCTGGATGACACTGGGTTTCTTCTCTCTTCCATCCATGCCGAGCAGTCGTGCCATTGCTTCTTCGTAGACATAGGCGAGTGCGTCCTCGTCTTTGGCTTTGAAGAAGCACAGGTAGCGGGGCTTGCCGCCCTCACCGCCTGCGGGATCTTCTATCTTTCAGGGACCTGTCCCCCACATTGGTAAAGCGTTAATACGTTATCACTTCACTGTTGCGGGGGACAGGCCCCCTTTTTCGCAACAGTTGATAGTACCTTGACACCTGAAAAATGATCCGGACCATATCAGCAGGCTCAGTCTTTCCATTTCTCACAGGCATTTGCTGTCCAAGGATGAAAAAGACTTTCTTAAAAAGACCTTTCCACGATTCGGAACGGAACTTAAGGTGTCATGAATAATTCAGGTTATACTCATAAAAAAGAGCACTCCAAAGACAGAGTGCTCAAACTATTCTTTTATGCATTCACCATACTTAAGATGGCCTGCTTCGAGCGTACACCGACGGAACTTCTGACGGCCTGTCCGTCCCTAAAGGAAATGACTGTCGGGATGCTGGAGATACCGAACATTGCTGCAAGCTCGGGCTCCTCATCGACATTGACTTTCCCTACTTTGATGTTGGGATTTTCACTTGCAATCTCGGAGATGACCGGTCCCAGCATACGGCAGGGTCCGCACCAGGGTGCCCAGAAATCGACGAGAACGGGAACATTAGACTTTACGACTTCGTTATTAAAATTTTCTTTGGTAATCTTAATCTCTGACATATGTGAGCCTCGCTTTCTTTTTCATCATCGAGCTTGTTTATTTGCCCGGTATTTTCTGTTTGCACGACTATCATAACAGGATCATTTTCTTCTTTCCGTGACTAAGTCACATTTTACCCAAGCAGGTTCGTGAGGCCGTCCAGATCCAGAAGTTCGATGCATCCGCGGTTGACTTCGAGCAGCTTCTCTTTTTCCATTTTCTTCAATATCCTCGTAACAACCTCTCTGGAGGAACTGATCTGCCTGGCAAGTTTTTCCTGTGTCAGATGTATGTGGACATCATCGGTCCGGGCATACTCGTCCAGAAGACCGGAGGCAACCCGCTGATCCATCTTAAGGAACAGGATCTGCTGCATGGCCCACATGGCATCGGAAAATCTCTGTGCTGTCAGCTCGTAAATAAAGCTGTGAAGATATATGTTTTTCTTCTCCATGCGGGAAACCACAACGGCGGGAATCACAAGAACCTGGCAGTCTTCATCCGCTACCATCATGCTGTCAAAGGTGATCTGATTGATCACGCAGGCAGCAGATAAGATGTCTGTGTCTCCAGGCTCCATACTGTAGATGGTAACCTCTCTGCCGTCATCCGACTGCATGGTGACTCTCGTCCTGCCAGAAATCATCGTCACCATTCCCAGACATTCCGCATGATGATCATGCAGGATGTCACCTTCTCTGTAAGTCTGTACCCGCGCCTGACTTTCCAGTTCTTTCTTCTGATCTTCTGACAAATGAGGAAAGAACGGAAGGCTCTCCAGAATCTTATATACCTCTACCATATGCACCTCCACTGACTGCTCTATTATAACAAAAAGAACCTGTCTTCCACCACATTCCTATGGTGGAAGACAGGTTCTGCCTTTTCTCTGTGTGATGAATAATTAGTTTCCGTTTTCAATGTAATTGGTAGGTAGATCGCATTCTTTTACAGGTAAGACTTTCTTGATATGATGT
>OMTP01000314.1 GCA_900313955.1 uncultured Lachnospiraceae bacterium
TCGCTTCTTGCTCCAGGACTGTCTAAAAAAAGTCCTTGACTTTCGCACCAGTTTACCATGCGTTATTAAAAGTTCCCCTCACAGTGTTGTCATAGCTCGCAAAGAGCGCCCAGACATAACTGAAAATGCAGACGGCGACAATGACCAGAACGATCAGTCCCCCGTAGGAGATGCCCGCCTTTGTCACATGCAGATCAAAAGTCAGAATTCCCGTGACAAGCAAAAGCCAGAGAGTGTAGGGGATACTCTTCCTGAAATTCTCCTTGAAGAAACGGAAATAATCCTTATAAATGACCCCTTCCTCGTTCTTCACCATCTTCAGCATAACAAAGTACATAGCGCTTGTCGCATCGCCGATCGTAAGGACGGGGATGCAGGTGATGAGCCATAAGACATTCAGTTCCACAATATTAAAGAGCTTCGTCATAAACCGATTGTAGGGATTGTCGCCCGCAATATTCGCCATTTTTTATTCTCCTTTTTGTTCCGAGTTTTTCAACAGGGCGTCAATGAAGGCGACGGCCCTTTTTTCGTGGTCGGTGCCATAGACAATGCATACGACGGGATGAGCGCACTTTGTCCTCACTTTGAGCCAGACTGTGCTTGTGTCAAGGCGGAGGCCGTAAGGTTTGACCTCCCCCTTGCCCGCGGAGCTGTCTTCTCCACCTGAATCTTCGGTCGTCAGAAGATCTCCATCATCTCCAGTGCCAAGGCTGGACGTCTCTCCCGAAAGTATGGCATCTGTGTCCTTGTCTCCCGCTGCGCTGACGGTCAGATCCTGATAGGCGGCAAGTGCACCTCCCTCGAGATAAGGGGTCAGATCCTCAAGGTATCCATAAGAGGCAAATCCTCTGACCGTCTCTTCATCTGCAACGACAATGTCGATGGCGTGGTTGGCGGCGATAACCGTGAACTTCTCCAGGGAATTGGCATTTGTGCTCGAATAGCTGTCATCGAGGTAAATGATCTGTTTTTTGTCTTTGATCGCCAGATCCTCGCGCCAGGCAGGCATGAGATCCTTTTCTGCTGCCGTATCCAGCGTCTCATCGAAAATGGCGGCCGAGAGGACATTTTCAGCGCGTGAGCCCAGAAAATTCCACAGCATGAGGATGGCAAAGGCGACCGCTGCCACGATCAAAATGGTCTTTTCCATAGAATAGTCCCTGAAGTACTGCCATCTTTCTCTGCCGTGCAGGTCTTTCCACCCGCGATTCCTGGTGCTGTCCACGCAAAATCCTCCTCTCCCCCGAAACAGACATTTTCAAAGGCTTTCGGGAAAAATTCTTCCTGCCCTCAAACCGGGCTCTCCCCCAAAGCCGCTTATTCCGGCTCCTTCGGGGGAGCTCACGCTGCCCTCTGGATCAAAATCTACCCCGACACATTGTATTTTACCACAATCGGGGGATGCTCACAGATTGACTGCCTGCATCTGCGCCACAGGTGGCCGCTCTGTCGTAATCAGAGCCTCACAAGTGCCCGTAATTGTGTAGTCGCCGCTTCCTGCCGGCAGGAAAAAGCTGTCGCCCCTGCGGAAGAACATGTCATCGCCGCCGCAGGAAATGCGTCCCTCTCCGTCGAGGAAGAGAAAGTGCGCGAAAGAGTCCTCATCCACAAAACCACTCATGCGGTCCATGAGCCGTCCACTTAAGGTCAGCTTATCCACCGTAAAATAGTCGCAGCTGGCGATGTGAGGATCCGTAGAGCGGACCCTCTTCACAGCAACCGTGTGCGTCACCTGCAGAGCCTGCTCGATGTGAAGATCGCGCAGCTTTCCGTTCTTGTCCTTGCGGCCATAGTCATAGACGCGGTAAGTGACATTGGAATTCTGCTGAATCTCAGCAATGAGAAGACCCTTGCCGATCGCGTGCAGGGTGCCCGACTCGATGAAGAGGACGTCGCCCTTCTGGACAGGTACAGCGTTCAGAACTTCCGTCAGGGTCTGGTTCTCGATTCTCTCCTTAAATTCCTCTTTAGAGATCTCTTTTTTGAAGCCATAGTAGAGAAACGCTCCCTCCTCGGCCTCGATGACGTACCACATCTCGGTCTTGCCGAGCTGGTGTTCATGCGTCATGGCATAGGCATTGTCTGGATGAACCTGAATCGACAGATCCCTGGCCGCATCAATAAACTTGATAAGCACAGGGAAGTCAGGAAAGTCCGCACAGTTTGTGCCGAGCGTGCCCTTGCCGTGCTTCTCGATCCAGTCGCGAAGGGTCATACCTGCCTCCGGACCATTGACAATCCAGGACGGGCTGTCCGGATAGCAGGACAGCTCCCAGGTTTCCGCAAGCACATCCCCGTCATACACCTTGTGATACTCATCTTTTAACTTGTGGCCTCCCCAGAGATAATCCTTGCAGCTGGGCTTTAACTTCAACAACGGCATATCAATCACTCCTCACTTTCAGTGTTTTCCGATTTCCGCGTCATCTGGACGGACAACGCTGTGATCCTTGATGTAGTCGACGATCTCGTCGAGCGTTGTGAAGGCGACAGAGACGTAACTGTCGGCAGAACCGTAGTAGAGAGCGATGCGGCCGGTGTCTGCATCTGTCAGGGCAGCGCACGGGAAGCAGACATTAGGAACAAACCCTCTCTCCTCGTACCACTCCTCCGGAGTCAGAAGGAAGGTGCTGCAGCGGTACTTGACCCGGGACGGCTCATCGATGTCCAGGATAGCTCCGCCGATGGAGTAGACAAAACCGTTGCATGTTCCCGTAACGCCGTGGTAGAAGAGAAGCCAGCCCTCGCTCGTCTCAATCGGGGCTGCACCGGCACCGATCTTGACGGACTCCCACCACTCAGGAGCCTTGCCCATGACGTGGCGATGTCTGCCCCAGTAGGTTAGATCCGGGCTTTCACTTAAGAAAATGTCTCCGAACGGCGTGTGGCCGCTGTCAGATGGTCGGCTGAGAAGCACATAATTGCCATGGAGTTTTCTCGGGAACATGACAGAATTCCTGTTGAACGGTAAAAATGGGTTCTCCAGGCGGGTCCATGTCTTAAAGTCCGTTGTCCTGGCCATGCCGATTGTCGCACCGCATGCATCCTGGCACCAGATGGCATAGTAGACGCCATCTATATTCACAAGCCGCGGATCATAGGCATACGCCGGAATTGCAGGTTCTCCGTTTTCATCGACGAAGGGAATCTTGTCTTGATCAAAATCCCAGTGGATGGCATCTTTGGATCTTCCGAAATAGACGAAGGGGATGCCGTTTGTCTGTTCGCCGCGGAAGACGCCGACATAGCCATCCTCATAGGGGACAACCGCACTGTTAAAGATTCTTGCGACGCCTGGGATCGGGTTTCTTTTGATGATCGGGTTTTCTGTATATCTCCATAAGGGAATATCTCCTTCGCGGAAGCCGGCGGGCTTATCCTGCCATGGAATGCCCGGAAGCGAAGTTCCATTTAGAAACGAATATTTCATACAATTTCTCCTTTTCATGCATTCTCCGGTCAGTCCCCTTCTCTTCCAGCCCCGAGCCTTAGAAGAGAAGGCGAACTTCCCGAAAACAAAGTAAGAGGGTTTCGAATAAATGGCAGCCGCGGCAACGGCCGCCGGAAGTGTCAGACTTTTCTTAAGTGTCCGGTGACAGGCACCGGGTCAATGATGGGATAAGAATTCCCTGTTCCTCCGGATGAGGTCGCATCTCTGCTCAACGCACTTGACGGAGCGCCCTGCGTCAGATGGCGTGCTGAAAATATAATCCTCCAGACGGTCGACAGTCGATGTCGACACATAGAGGCGGGTGTCGGAGCCGGCATAGTAGAGGTAGAGATCACCGTTGGGGCGGACGATCGCACCGTTTGCGAAGAGGACATTGGAGACGTCTCCGACTCTCTCCCATCCGCGGGGACCCATGAGGAGGCCGCCCGGCTCTGCGATCACCCTGGAGGGATCATTGAGATCCGTCGCATAGGCGTACAGAACATAGCGAAGACCGGCCGCCGTATTGCGGACGCCGTGGGCGATGTGAAGCCAGCCCTTCTCGCCCTTGATGGGAACGATGCACTCGCCGTTCTTGGACTCAGTGATCTGGTGGTAACGTCTCTTGCTCAGGATCTTCTCCTCGTCGATGACCGCATGCGTGATGTCCTTGCAGAGGCCGAAGCCGATGCCGCCGCCCGATCCCGTGTCGATGAAATCATCCATGGGACGGGTGTAGAAAGCGTACTGGCCGTCAACGAACTCCGGATGAAGAACCACATTTCTCTGCTGGGGACTTCTCTTCGTGATGAGATTGGGAAGACGCTCCCATTTTCTTAAATCCCTGGTGCGGACGATGCCGGCCGCAGCCACAGCAGCCGAGAGGTCATTTGACGATGTATCCTTGGCTTCGCTGCAGAAGACGCCGTAGATCCAGCCGTCCTCATGACGGGTGAGGCGCATATCGTAGACGTTGGTCTCCTCCGGAACAATATCATCCATGAAAATGGGCTCTCCGACGAAGTGGAAGCCGTCGACGCCGCTTGTGCTCTCAGCAACCGCAAAGAAAGACTTGCGGTCAGCGCCTTCGACTCTGGCGACAAGACAGTACTTCCCGTCGTGGAAAATGGCGCCTGAGTTGAGGACGGCGTTGATGCCCAGCCTCTCCTCGAACCATGGATTCGTCTTCGAATTGAGATCGTATCTCCATTCAATCGGCACATGCTCGCGGGTCAGAACCGGGTTTGCGTATCTTGTGAAGACCCCATTGTAAAAGCTGAGGTCGGGATTGTTCTTCCGGGCAAGGAGGGCATCCTGCCTCTCCTTCAGGACGTAATACATCATATCCAGCATTTTATAGATTTCCTTCCTTCTCACTTCGAGAGATCACTTCCAGGCACATGCGCCCGTTGTGGTAGGGACATTTCCACGGCTCCACGATAGGATCGTGGGCGGGAACGCCATGTTCATCGGTGTACCAGAACCACTCGGACCCCGGACGCTGATCGATGATAAACTCCTCGATAAAATTCCAGATGGCCCTTGCATTTTCAAGATAATCTGTGCGGGAGGGATCGCGGGCATAGGCGTCCAGGTAGCCGTTGATGGCTTCCGCCTGCACCCACCAGACCCGGTCCTCTTTCACGACGCCCTTCTCGCACTCGACCGGAATGGACCGGCCGTCGAAGGCTTCTTTTGTTACCTCCGCAACGAGAGCTTTCGTGATCGGTGCGATCTTCTCCGTGAGGACCGGTTCATCGAGCACATCCAGCGCCCGGTTGACCAGCCAGGCAGTCTCGATGTCATGGCCGTAAGAGTAGAGATCGATGAGCGAGTTGTAGTCCGCATCAAAGAAGACCTCGTCGCGCAGCCTGGCCGGATTCCAGATTTTATCGGCGAAAATATTGAGAATCCAGATCAGATCTTTCTTTACGTCTGAGCGATGCGTCACTCTGTAGAATTCCGTGTAGGCTTCCAGAACATGAAGCGCCGTATTCATGGTCCTCGTCGCGATCACTCCATTTTCAGAGAGCTTCTCATTGGACTCCGGAGTAAAATCACGCCTGAAAGCCTCAAGATAGCCATGGTCATCGCGCATGCGGGTCTCTATGGTCCTGTAGAGATCTTCTGCCATGGTCAGAGCGTCCATGTCGCCGGTCGCATCATAATAGGTCGACAGTGCGTAGATGGCGAAGGCCTGATTGTAGGTGTGCTTGGTCGTGTCGACTGCTTTGCCGTCATGGCTCACCGACCAGTAGATGCCTCCCATCTCGCGGTCGATGCAGTGATCTCTGATGAAGTCGAAACCATGTCTGGCGTATTCGATGAGAGACGGATCCTTAAGGACAATCGCGGCACTGGAAAAGAACCAGGTGATGCGGCTCATAAGGATGCAGCCCTTGACCGCCTTCTTGTCCAGCTTTAAGTCATAATCCAGGTAGCCATAGTATCCGCCGAACTCATCGTCCCGGAGTGACTCCCAAAAAGGGAGGATATGGTCCGTGAGCTCCTTTTTTATCTCGTTGGTCATTTTCCATTACCTCGATGGTCATTTCAAAAAGTTTGGTAACTATTCAGGAGGGCGTCCTTTGTGAAAAACACGTCCTGAATCGTAATAAAAGTTTTTACAGTACCGGCGGCCAAGGCAGGAGCTGCCGCCGGCAATAGGATAGGAATGAAGGAACGGAATTCAAAGGAGGGAGAATTCCGTGATAGTGACAAATTATCCCTTGACAGCTCCGGCCGCAATGCCGTTGTAGATCTGTTTCTGGCAGAGCAGGAATACAATGAGTGCCGGCAGGAGGGAAATAATGACGCCTGCGCAGATCATGTTGTACTGGCTACCCATAGGGCCTGTGAAGGTGTAGAGGGAAGTTGCGACGGTGCAGAGCTTCTGCTTGTCCTGCAGATAGAGCTGTGCACAGTAGTACTCGTTGTAAGTACCTGCGCCCTTCAGGATAATGCAGGTCACAATAGCCGGCTTCAGAAGGGGCAGAAGAATCTTTCTGTAAATGGTGAAGTAGGACGCGCCGTCGAGATAGGCACTTTCATCGAGGGAGACCGGCAGGTTCTCGAAGTATTGGATGAAAATGTAGATCGACATGACGTCGGTGCCGCACATCATAATGATGTAGCCGTAGAGAGTGTTGACAAAATGCAGCTTTGTCATGATCTCATAGACCGGGACCTGCATGGCGATGCCTGGCAGAAGGGCTGCAAATGTAAACAGGTTGCGGATGAGAGCATTGCCCGGGAACTTAAAGCGGTTGAGGACGTAGGCAAGCTGCGTTCCAACCAGAATTGAGACCAGAAGGACAAAGATCAGGATGATGGCTGAATTGCGGAAAGCCGTCAGCATGTTGGCCGTCTTAAAAGCCTTGACATAGTTGGCGAAGTTGGCAAAGCTCTTCGGCAGAGTCATGACATTGGTGTTCTGGTATTCGTCCGGCGTCTTGAATGAAGTGATGACGCAGGAGTAGATGGGCAGAAGTGCCAGGAAGGAGACAAAAATGAGTGAAAAATATTTGATGATTGTCCAGATGATGGTGCCGGCACCATAATGATGCTTCACCTTGTGGACAGCTGCAGCCTGTGTTTTCGCCATACTCACTTACCTCCTTTCTTCTTTTTGTTTTTTTTGCCGCTCATGACTTCATCCTCCGCATCCATATTCCGGAAGGCGTACTTGAAGCCCAGCCTCTGGGCAATCGTGGCGATAAAGATAAGGCAGAGCAGGAAAACTGCCATCGCACTTGCAAGGCCAACTCGCTGATTGGTGTGGGCGATGCGGTTCATGACGACGAAGAATGTTCCTGTCCCGTTGGCGCCGGTCGTGATGACAAAGGGAGCCTCGAAAGCCGAGAGTGAACCGGTGATGGAGAGAACGACGTTGAGGACGACGATGGTCTTGATGCTGGGTAGAATGACGTAGCGGAAAGTCTGGAACTTTGTCGCTCCGTCGAGCTCAGCTGCCTCGTAGAGGGTGTCGTCGACCGACATGATTGCTCCAATGAAGAGGATGACGTTCTGTCCGACATATCTCCATACCGAAGAATAGACGAGGGACATGTTGTTGACTCTCTTGTCTTTCAGCCAGTAGGGAAGATTGTTGAGATGAAAGCCAATGGCCTGAAGGACGGAATCGAGGACGAATCCTCTCGTGTAGAAAAATTTGAAGATAAAGCCGATGGCAATACCATTGATGAGGTAGGGGAAGAAGATGAGGCCTTTGAAGAGGTTGCCGCACTTCACCTTCATACTCAGGATTGTCGCAAGATAAAGGGCCAGGATGATCTGGATGACCGCGCCTGCCATGTAGTAGAGAGACAAAAGCAGGGTCTGGATGATATCCTTCCTCCTGAAGATCTCTTTGTAGTTGGCCCAGCCGACGAATTTTCTGGGACCGATATACTTCATCTTGTAGAAACTGTAGCCCACCATCTCACCAAAGGGGATGTAGGTGAAGACCAGGAGCAAAACGACCGGGATGATCGTAAATGCGATGACGACGCCAGCCTTTCGTCCCTGCTTGCTGTGGGCCCATTCGGAAAATGTTTTCTTGGGTTTCGCCGAAACTTCTGTTGTCTGACTCATATGGACCTCCTTCCTAATGAGCTTTGGAAAATGTCGGCCAGGAAACATAACCGTTGTTTCCTGGCCATCTGAAACCATGACACCTTATGCTGCAGAGTCGACTGCTTCAACGCCCTCGGCGTCCATAGCGTCATCCCACTTCTGGTTCCACTCGTTCATGATGTCATCAAAGGTCTCGGAACCTGTGGAAGCTGCCTCAACGATAGCCTGAACCTTGGCGTCGCCGCCTGCGTTGATCGCCAGCTCGGATGTGGAATTGAGGTTATTCACAAGATCCTCCTCACCCTCGAGAGCTGGCTCATCGGTGACATACTCAACGCCATCGAACGCATCGAAGAGAGCAGGGAACTTGGTGATGTCCTGTGCGACCGGCATGCAGTTCTCATTGTAAGCCCAGCCGGACTCCTCTGTGATCCACTTGACCCAGATGAGAGATGCTTCTTCCTCCTCGGCCGGAAGATCCTTGGCAATACCGAAGCTGTAGTCAGGAGATGTAGAGGAGTACTGCTTGCCATTGACTGTCATCGGGAACGGCATATAACCAACATCATCCGGATGGTCGCCTGCTGCCTGCATCTGACCGAATGCCCAGGATCCGAGCATCATCGTTGCGATCTCGCCGTTGTTCAACTTGGACTTGCTGCTCTCCCAGTCAGTCGTTGTGTAGTCATCCTCTGTATAGCCGTTCTTGACTGCTTCATAGAGGATCTTGTAGACGTTGTAAGCGTGTGTGCCGTCGCCCGGATCAGAGAACGGATCTCTTGTGTGCGGAAGAACCTGATTGAAGTACTTTGCATCACCGGTTGCTGTACCTGTGACGTAGCCGTCCCATGCGCTCATTGTCCAGCCTGCCGCATAGTTTGTGTAGAGCGGAATGGCATCCGTCTTCTCCTTAATTGTCTTCAGATCTGCAAGAAACTCATCCGGTGTCTTGGGAAGCTCTGTGATGCCGGCATCCTGGAAGACCTTCTTATTGTAAACAACACCCTGTGCATTGCCGACCGTTGCGACGCCGTAGCACTGGCCGTCATAGGACCAGGAATCTGCGAAACGATTGAGCTTGCTCATCTCATCAACGCTTCCGTAAGGAAGGAAGTAGTTGGGAAGGTCAGCCTTGTCGATCGCAGGGATCAGCATGACATCTCCCCAGCTGCCGCCCTGCAGTCTCGTCAGAGTATCGCTGGCGTAGTCTGTAACGCCTTCCATGTTGATCTTGATGTTAGGGTAGATCTTGTTGAAATCCTCGATGTAGGATGCCCAGTTCTTGCCGTTGTAGTCGTCCTTCATCATATCGGTTCTGTTAGTCAGGACCTTAATCTCTGCTTTGAGATCCGTATCGGTCTCTCCAAGCTTGATGTCCGCGTAGGAGACGCCTGATGCAGAAGATCCTCCTTCAGAGGCGCCACTTGCAGCTGCTGTGCTTCCTGCCGCTTCACCTGTGGATGCTGTGCTTGTGGAAGATGAACTTCCGCATGCTGCCATGGACATGGCCATGACCGATGCAAGCCCGACTGCCATCACTTTTTTCAGTTTCATAAAAATTCCTCCTTGATGTTTGTTAAGTTTGTTGATCGATGTTATTTGTTTCTTAACTTTATATTTAGTTTATCATATTAGCTTAATATGTCATCTTCTATCATTGTTATTTATCTTTTGTTTTTGTTTTTCTATGCATTTTTGGCGCATTTCACAGTTTTTGCCCTTTGTTTTTGTGAATATTGCCAGACTTGCATACAACAGTTCCTATGGTAAAATGAGGGAATAGGTTTTTGATTCTTTTATATAGGAAAGGAATATATATATGGATGAAAGGCAGCTTATTGAGGGTGCATTTCACTCTTCCAGCGTGGTCGGTGAGGGTCTGACGGCTGGATTGCTGCTGTCTGCATTTTACTCGTATGAAAAAGTAAGTGAGCCGTTAAAAGAAGCAGCACCACTCCACGTCTGTGCCGGAGGTTTCGGAACCATCACAGCACCGGTTCGGTTTAGTTTCGACCAGCTTCCCATGTGTCTCATTCTCTACACGGAAGCCGGGGGTGTCCGCATGAGGCGAGGCGAGGAATCACTGGTTCTCTCAGAGGGTGAGTTCTGCGCCATTTCCATGGGCGAAGGGACGATCGAGATGAATCCGACTATCTTTCCCTGGTCCTATCGCATTTATATCATCGCAGGAAGAGATCTTGACCTTTATCTTCCTTATATGAAAGAAATGGCCAAGTCTGTCAATGTAAAACCAGGAGCCGTCTTCTCGGCAGCTCTCCAGCAGGCGGGCGACGAGCCGGGTGATGCTGAATATCTCAACATTCACCAGAACCTGACTTTTCTCCTCACGGAGGCAGTTCTGCCCTCCCTCGATCCGCTCAAGCGCACGCATGCCCTTCCGGATTATCTTGTGAAGATGCATGAGTTCGTGCTGCAGCCGAATGGTCAGTCCTTCTCGCTTAAGTACTTTGAAAATGACTTCCATATCAGCCGCTACCGCCTCTGCCGTGAGTACTCCAAAGCTTTCGGGGTGTCGCCTCTCAAGGACTTCAACAACACCCGCATGCATGAGGCCAGGAACCTGCTCGTATCGACAGATGAGCAAGTCCAGGAGATTGCAAATCAAGTGGGCTTTGAAAATGTAACTCACTTCATCAATCTCTTCAAGCAGGTCTACAACATGACGCCGGGCGAGTTCCGCCGCATGTCGCGGGGCCAGTAAGCGTAAAGAAAGGGGTCAGGCAAAAGCCTGACCCCCTTTTTCTTATGTTATGCGAACGGAATCGGATCGCCAATACGGCGAACGCTGTTTCCCTCGATGATGCGTCCGGTGACGACGACTGTACCCGGCAGGTGTCGCTTGCGGTTCATTTTCCTCTTGATCATAAAGACCGTGCGCTGAACCATGGTGTCAAGATCATTTTCATATGTCAGAAGCGAAAGATCTGTCCCGTTGACGCCGGGGACATAATTGTCAAAACCGGTCACGGAGATGTCCTCGGGAACGCGAAGGCCCCGCTCGGCCAGCTTACGGATGAGATACACGGCGCTCAGGTCGCAGTTGCAGACGAATGCGGTCGGCAACTGGTCGGGGAGCTGAAAGTATTTCTCGTAATTGACGTCACCGGTGAGTCGATCCCGATCCAGGACCACAAGCGACTTCTCCACCTGCCTGCCATGGCGAAGATGGGAGCGGATATAGCCGAGAAAGCGCTCATCAATGCTGGTTGTGGCGTTGGGCGTGCCGACAAAGCCTATCTTCTCATGTCCCAGCTCGAAAAGCCTGTCTGTGAGAAGGCAGCTGCCCACTTCGTTGTCCGAGACGACAGCGTCGCAGGGCTCTGCCAGCAGGTGTGCATCCAGAAAAATCTTTGGCAGAGACATGCGATTGATCATATGCATATACTCCCTGTGAAAGGCGCCCAGAATCACGATGCCGTCTGCCTTCTTATCCTCGATCACTTTGGGAACCTGAATTCTTTCCTCCTCTTCTTCTGTGACAGTCTCAAGGACGGCAAGGCACCCTTCGTGCACAGCACAGGTCGAAATTCCCTGGTAAAACTTCCAGTAATAGGACTGGTTCTCATCCAGATATCTCTCGGACACGATGACGCCGATGACCTGCGTGCCGACCACCGCTGCCTGCGTTTTGACCGGCCGCTTATACCCCATCTCGTCTGCCAGACGCAGGATGGTCTGCCTCATCTCCTCACTCACGCCGGTCTGGCCTGACAAGGCTTTGGACACTGTGACGGCACTGACGCCGGCTCTTTTCCCTATATCTGCTAATGTAACGGACTTTGCCATAATTTGCCTCGTTTCTAGTGTAAAGTGCATTAATTTAAGTTAATCATAGGAAACTTTGACCTTAACGTCAATAGGTAAAATGACAGGTTTGGCGCGAATATTTAGGAAAAAGTTACAGTTCACGGGGCACCCCGGCGCGGAGCACAAAGGCCTTCTTCTGGAGCGCATTCGATTTTCGCCGCCTGCTTTTGCGGCGAAAATTACTAAGTGAAG
>OMTP01000313.1 GCA_900313955.1 uncultured Lachnospiraceae bacterium
CGAAAATTACTAAGTGAAGAAAGAAGGCCTTTGTGCGAAGCGGCGAAGTGACCCACCCGTGAACAGTAACCTCACGACCGTCGGCCTCTTGAATAGTTGCCACACTACTTTAAAGGAGCTAAGATCAATGGCTAAGAAAACATACGTATTAATGATTCTCGACGGCTATGGCCTGAACCCGAATCCGGAGCACAATGCTGTCGCAGAGGCGAAGACACCGATCATGGATATGCTGGAAGAGAAATACCCGTTTGTTCAGGGAGCTGCTTCCGGCCTTGCTGTCGGTCTTCCGGACGGCCAGATGGGCAACTCTGAAGTCGGCCATACCAATCTCGGGGCAGGCCGGGTTGTTTACCAGGATCTGACCCGCATCACCAAGGCCATTGCCGACGGCGATTTCTTTGAAAATGATGAGCTCATGAAGGCTGTCAAGAATGCAAAAGAAAATGACAGCGCCATTCATCTCATGGGCCTTATGTCTCCGGGCGGCGTCCACAGCCACCAGGATCATCTCTACGGTCTTCTTGAACTTGCAAAGAAAAATGGCCTCAAGAAGGTCTATGTCCACTGCTTCATGGACGGCCGCGACACTCCGCCGGATTCCGGCAAGGGCTACATCGAGGAGCTTGAGGCCAAGATGAAGGAGATCGGTGTCGGCAAAATCGCCACTGTCTCCGGCCGCTACTATGCGATGGACCGTGACAACCGCTGGGAGCGTGTCGTCAAGGCTTATGACGTCATCACCAGGGGCGAGGGCGAAGAGGCAGAGTCTGCTGTCGCAGGTATGGAAGCATCCTATGCAAAGAAGGTCACAGATGAGTTTGTTGTTCCGTTCGCTGTCAAGAAGGACGGCCAGCCGGTCGCAACCATCAAGAGCGGCGATTCCGTTGTCTTCTTCAATTTCCGCCCGGACCGCGCAAGAGAACTCACACGCTGCTTCTGCGACGATAAGTTCGATCACTTCGACAGAGGCGAGAGAATCAAGACGACATTTGTTACATTTACAGACTATGACGCAACCATAGCAAACAAGCTGGTCGCCTTCCCCAAGGAAGAGCTCACAAACGTCTTCGGCCAGTTCCTTGCAGATCACAAGATGACCCAGCTCAGAACTGCGGAAACAGAGAAGTATGCCCATGTCACATTCTTCTTTAACGGAGGAGTTGAGCAGCCGTTCGAAGGAGAGGACAGACGTCTTGTTCCGTCTCCCAAGGTTGCAACTTATGATCTGCAGCCGGAGATGAGTGCACCGGAAGTCTGCAACGGCCTTGTCGATGCCATCAAGTCCCAGAAGTATGATGTCATCGTCATCAACTTCGCTAATGGCGACATGGTCGGCCACACGGGTGTCGAGTCCGCAGCCATCAAGGCAGTCGAAGTCGTCGACGAGTGTGTCGGCCGTGCCTATGATGCCCTCATGGAAGTCGACGGCACTATGTTCATCTGCGCAGACCACGGCAACTGCGACCAGATGGTCGATTATGAGACCGGCGATCCTTTCACCGCCCATACAACCAACCCGGTTCCTTTCATCCTGGTCAACGCCGACCCCAAGTACGGCCTCAAAGAAGGCGGCCGTCTCTGCGACGTCGTTCCGACTCTGATCGAGCTCATGGGCCTTGAGAAACCCGCTGAAATGACCGGCGAGTCTCTTTTGATTGAGAAATAATTAAATTTTGGTTGAAAAGTTCATGAAAGACTGGTATACTGGTTTTGTTGTGTATATCGGAGGTAGGATTCATGGATATTCTTCGGATTGTACTTACAATCATTTACGTCATTGATTGTATTGCCATCACAGTCGTCGTCCTCATGCAGGAAGGAAAGAGTGCAGGCCTCGGGGCTATTGCAGGCGCTGCGGACACCTATTGGGGGCACAATAAGGGCAGATCAATGGAAGGCGGACTTTTAAAGGCGACCAGAGTGCTCGTCGTTATCTTCTTTGTCCTGTCCATTGTTCTCTCGATGAACTTTTTAACAAAGTAAAGAAAAACCTCTGCTGTAAAAGGCAGAGGTTTTTTGTTTGAGAAAGTAAAATATGAGTAAAAAACAAATAAAATCGAAAAAAAAGAACAAGGAAAAAGCCTGGCACAGCGAGACAATGACTGGCCTTTTTGATCTCACAAAAAAGGGATTTGGCTTTGTTACACCCGATGACCCGGAGAAGAAGCAGGATATCTTCATTTCTTCGGACGACACCCTGGGAGCCTGGAACGGCGATCATGTGCAGATCGAGCTCAAGACAAGGAAGAGGGGAGCGCGCCCTGAGGGGATTGTCCGCAAGATTCTGAGCCGCAGTGTGACAGAGGTTGTAGGTACATTTGAAAAATGCCGCAACTACGGTTTCGTCGTCTCGGATAATCAGAAGGTCATCAGAGACATTTTCATCCCCAAAGAAAATGTCGGCGGAGCCAAAGATGGGGATAAGGTGGTCGCAACGATCGAGGATTACGGCGGCCGCCATCAGAGCCCGACTGGAAAGGTTACCGAAATTCTTGGCCATAAGGGGGAAGTCGGTGTTGATATCTTTTCCATTGCCCGCGCTATGGATATCCCCATGGAGTTTCCACTAAAGGCCATGAATCAGGCTGTCCGCTGCCAGGACCATGTCATTGCGGCGGATTTTGAGGGAAGAGAAGATCTTCGCGATTGGCAGCTTGTCACGATTGATGGTCCGGACGCCAAGGATCTGGACGATGCTGTCAGCCTGACCGAAGACGGGGATGGCTACGAGCTGGGCGTCCACATCGCTGACGTCGCCAACTATGTGCAGGAGGGATCCGCTCTCGACCGCGAGGCCCTGAAGCGGGGAACTTCCGTCTACCTGGCCGACCGTGTCATCCCCATGCTTCCCTTTCAGCTGTCCAACGGCATCTGTTCCCTTAATGCAGGCCAGGATCGTCTGGCCCTCTCTGTCATTATGAGGATGACCAAAAGGGGCAAGGTAACAGACTATCGCATCGTCGAGTCGGTCATCCGCGTCGGTGAGAGAATGAGTTATCCGGATGTAGCGGCTATTCTTGACCATCACGACCCTGCTCTCTGTGAGAGATATAAGGACTATGTTCCTATGTTTGAGCGCATGAGACGTCTGTCCAACCAGATCCGCGGCAGGAGGAAGAGGCGGGGGGCTATCGACTTTGACTTCCCGGAGGCCAAAGTGCAGCTTGACGAAAAGGGCATCCCAACGGGAATTGAGCTTGAGGAGGCCAACTGCGCGACCCGAATGATTGAAGATTTTATGCTGACGGCCAATGAGGCCGTGGCAGAGGAGTTCATGAAGAAAAAGATCCCCTTTGTCTACCGTGTCCACGAGAACCCGGATCCTGACAAGATCGAGCAGATGCTCATTTTCGTGCGGAAGCATGGAGTTAACGTCGAAAAGAAGCACCAGAAGATTACTCCCCGTGAGCTGCAGGTCGCTTTGAACAGCCTCAAGGGAAAGCCCTCGGAGCCCCTCATCAGCCGCGTGGTCCTTCGGTCCATGTCCCGGGCCCGCTACACGCCGGAGTGTCTTGGCCATTTCGGCCTTGCAGCCAAGTACTACTGCCACTTCACATCCCCCATCCGCCGCTATCCAGACCTGCAGATCCACCGCATCATCCATGACGTCATCCGCGGTCGCATGACCGAGGAGAAGATGCGCCACTACCGCGAGATCTTGGGCGACGTGAGCGAGCGCTGCTCGACGACGGAGAGACGCGCGGACGAAGTGGAGCGGGAGACCACCAAACTCAAAGAGACTCAGTATATGAGCTTTCATATCGGTGAGGAGTTTGACGGCGTCATCTCCTCCGTCACCGGCTGGGGCATGTACGTCGAGCTGCCCAATACCATCGAGGGTCTCGTCCCCATTGCCCGCATGAATGAGGACTATTTCGAGTTTGACGAGGACAACTATCGCCTGGTCGGCCGCCTCTCCGGCAAGGCCTACACCATGGGCAGCCCGATCCGCGTCAAAGTGACGGCAGCCGACACCAGCGCCCGCACCATCGACTTCGACCTGGCCTGAAAAGTCTTTGGTGCCTGTCACCGGACAATTCCCGAACGCTGGAGAAATGGGAGAAAGGAACGAGGACATCGTCGCCATACGTCGCATTCCATCCTGACCGGGCAGTCAGGGTGGACGCAGGTGAGGCCAGTAAGAATTTTGTAGGGAAATGACCGAAAAAGATTGCATTTAAGTAACTGTTCAGGAGGGCACTTTTGCTTCGAGAAAAACATTCTACACTCCGTTT
>OMTP01000310.1 GCA_900313955.1 uncultured Lachnospiraceae bacterium
GACCTTTGAGGGGTGGCCGCGGAGGAAGTGCTTTTTTATCGCACCTTTCCGTCGGGTCCTGAACAGTTACACGGAATGTAAAAAAGGCCGGCGCACTTTTTTGTGCGTCAGCCTCTTTCTGCTTTGTGTTCAGTTGAAGAAGTCGTCGAAGAACCCGTTGCCGCTGTTGTCGTTGAACGGGTCGACATTGCCCTGGCTGTTATTGGTGGTGTCGCTGCTCGATGTCGAGCTGCTCAGGTTTGCATCCGCACGGCTGCCCAGAGTGACGATCACCTTTTTCTTCTCGTAGCCTGAGCGATCGCTGTTGACGCGGCTGAGAGACACTTCTGCCTTCTCTCCTGCAGCGTAGTACTCAAGAAGATTCAGCAGATCCTCCTGGGATGTGACAGACGTCCCGTCGAAGGATGTAATGATGTCTCCCTCCTGGATGCCTGCCTGATCAGCAGGTCCGTTCTGAGTAACCGAGGCGACATAGACGCCGGCCGGGTAACCGCTCTGCGTGTACTGGGTCGGAACCGTCATGACGGAGACGCCCAGATACGATGCCCTGGAGGAGTCAACCTTCTCCCTTGTCGCCTTGTTGCCCAGCTTTGTGAGAATCGGCTCAGCGACAGACATTGGAATGGCGTATCCGACGCCCTCGACACTCTCATCGACGAGCTTGGCCTCATTGATTCCGATGAGTTCACCCTTCATATTGAGAAGAGCGCCGCCGGAGTTGCCGGGGTTGATGGAGGCATCTGTCTGGATGACAGTTCTCTCCGTTCCGTCAGAATCCGTCACCTTGCGGTTGAGAGCGCTGATGATGCCGGAAGAAACCGACTGGCCGTAGCCAAGGGCATTACCAATGGCGACGACGCCCTCGCCGACCTCCGTGCTGTCGGAGTCGCCAATTGTGACAATGGAAATCTCATTTTGCGTGGATTCCGGAATATCTGTCTTCTTGACGGATACGATGGCCAGATCATTATCTGCATCCGTACCCTGCACAGTCCCTGCGATCGCCGAATTATCTACAAATGTAACCGCAATGTCAGACGATCCGGAGACAACATGATTATTCGTTGCAATGAGCAGGTTGTCGTCTGTCTCGCCGACAATGATGCCGCTGCCTGCGCTGACGGACGTCTGCTGCTGCGTCTGCCCGAAGAGGTCCTGAACCTGCTCAACCGTTGTATTTGTGATCTGAACCATGGACGGCATAACTTTCTTGACAACCTGCGGTATGCTCAGATCGGTTCCCGTTGTCGCCTCTTCTGCAGCAGCCACATCGCTGTCTGCCTCGGAGGTACTTGTCGTATCTTTTGACTCAGAATCAGTGTCCTTGTTGCCGAGGGTCACCTGATCCCTGCTCTCCGCTGCACTGTCCGCGGCCTCTGTCGTCGCAGATTTCGAAGTCGGGGAGTTCTTTTGGTAAGTTGTGAATGCAGCTGCAATCAGAAGCACAACAGCCACACAGAGGGCTGCGACTACGCCGATCACAATGGCTGTCGTATTCTTTTGGTTATGATTCTTATGATGGTCAGGCCTTCTGGGATGTCCGCCGCTGCCCTCGGGATCATGATAATTCACATAGTCATTTGTTTCCTTCTCTTGTTCGTTCGACTCTTTGAATTCATAGGAGTTGTAGGACTTGTAGCTGTCTCCACCGGAAGCATGGTCAGACGATGTCCCCTGACTTTCATTTTGTCCCGTGCAGGAATCACCAAAAGACCTGTTTGTCTCCTGGCCAGATGCACTTCCGGTTTCTTCTCTGTGTACAGGCTCTTTCGGCTTCTTCCCGGCCTGCCCTTCGTCCTCTGTCCCATTGGGATCATAGATGGATCGAAACCAGGCCTCTCCCTCATCAACAGGGGTTTCTTCTTTCTTCTCCTCAGCCTCTGCCGCCTCAGTTTTTATTTTTTCGCTTCCTGTCTCCTCTGCACTTGCCTCTGCCTGATTCTCCGATCCGGCGCCATTCACATTTTCACTTATTCCACTGTCTGTATCTTCTCCGTGGTTGAACTCTTCGTCCATGGCTGGCAGCCCCTTTCATTTCATTTTTCGTAACTGTTCGGGAGGACATGTTTTTCTCGAAGCAAAAGTGCCCTCCTGAACAGTTACCATTTTTCATAGTCTGTCCTCTCAAACAGCCTATCCCTGTATGCCTCCTTAGCATACAGAATAATTGTGTAAAAAATGTGAAAGGAAAGATACAATTATTCGTCCTCACCCAGCTGGTAGTCCCAGAAGCCCTGGTTCATCGTGCACTTACTGACCAGCCACATAGGCAGCTTCCTGTAGTGCCTGCCCATAGAGAATCCCAGAAGCCTGAATCCGCACTGCACCCAGAACCCCGGAATGAGACCAGTCCGCCCCAGCTGCCTCAACTCGCGCGAGACCATCTTCACCATTTTCCTGCCGGTCCCCGTGGACTTGATGTTGCGGAAGATCTCCGGATGCATCGCCTGCGAAACCCCATTGTCAAAATTTCTGTGAAATTGCTGGCCGCATGTATAGTTGTGGGAGTGCAGAACACGAGCCTCCGCCACATAGGCGACTGAATAGCCCAGAAAAAGCGTGCGGGCCGCATAGAGCATATCCTCATTGAATATGCATGGCCTCGTAAAGCCCCCCAGATCCGTATAGAGCCTGTGATCATAGGCCGCGCAGACATTGGAGCAGAAAAATGCCCTGACCCCCATCTCCTGCACGTCCTCGGCCGACTGCAGATGGCTCTCCTCAGGATAATTAAAGGACCGGACACAACCCTCTGCAATATGGCAGTCCGGCTTGGGCAACTGTCTTGCATACGCCGCCTTCACCATGGGATGATCAAAAGCGCTCACCAGATTCTCAATGGTGTAAGCATCCGCGGGAATTGCATCCTGCGTCATATAGACCAGAAGATCCGCCCCCGAGAAACCGGCTCCCATATCCCGCGTCGCCCCGTGGTCAAACTCACTTTTTTTGATATGAAAAACCTCCGCATTGGAGATCCCCTCCGTGAATTCCTCCCTCCAGAAGCTCTCCTCTGTGTTGATAATCAGGATATGCCCGATCGGATAGGACTGCTCCTGTAACTTTAAAAGCAGTGTCCGAAACTCATCCCCCGGCTTATATGTAGGGATAATGACATCGACACTGCGCCCCCTGCTTCCTTCTCTTTCCATAGTTGCTCCCCTTAAAAATACTGTGTACCTGTTCAGGACCGCCGACACATAAGTGATTGATAAAACTTCTGAGGCGAAGCGGAGAATAGCCGCGGAGGAAGTGCTTTTCAATCGCTCACAACCGTCAGTCTCCTGAATCGTTATACAAAGACAAGGAAAGGGAGCCCCTTTTGCTCCCTTTCCATGAACCACCACCTATGACCCTTCTCACATGTGATGGAAATCAGCTTACTGCAAGTTATCGGTCTCCCCACCGATACTCGGACTGACGGAATACTTCTTTGCCAGCTCAATGCTGTCATCTCCCAGCTGGGAAATGCGGATGATATCCTGGCTGATCGTGTGCACAGTACTCGTCACCTGATAATCATTGTCATCATAGAGGAAGGCATGAAGCTCCTTCACATTCTGCTCCAGCGTGACGGGAATGACAGCATCGACCTTCTTGCCGTAAGGATAGACATCCTTCTCCAGGTGCTCAAACGGGAAACCGGACGTCTTCTCGATCTTATAGCTAAACATAGAGGCTGCCATCTTGATGATCTCCGAATTGGACAGCGTACATCTGCAGTAGGGAAGGACATCCTCCAGAATCGCATTGACAGCCGTGAGGCCTTTGGCCTTTGCCTTCTCCACAATCTTGTTGATAACGACTCTCTGTCTCTCTGTTCGCTTGGGATCATTTCCCGTTGTATAACGGATACGGGCATAGGAAACCGCCTGAACACCGTTCAGATGATAGCGGGTGACAGTTCCCTTCTCCGGCAGATCGAGAGGCGTATAGGCAAGACCGGACACCTTGGAGGTCTCAATAGAATAATCATTGATCATGTAGACCTCCTCGTAGAGCAGATCCATATCAAGCCCGCCAAGATCATCAATCAGAGTTGCAAGAGCCTTGAAGTCAACGACGACGCAGTCCTTGAGATTGAGATCAAGATTCATATTGAGCATGGTCAGGAACTGCTTGATGGAACCGTGCATATAAGCCGCATTGCACTTGGTGTAAGTGCCGCCAATCTGCTGCCCGGATTCCGAGGACGAGTCGACCTGCGTGTCAACCGTTGCTGTCTTCGTTGTTGTTCCCTCATCATTGTCATTGCCGGCGTCGTCGTTGTCCTCTGTATCGTAATTATAATCGTTGTTGTCGCCGGTATCCTCTTCGTCATAGTTGTAATCGTTGTAGTCGTCAGCGTCCTCTTCGTCGTCATAGCCTGTATCACCATTGTCAGCGGCGTCCTCTTCGCCGGTATCGCCGGTGTCTTCTTCCTCCGCATTTTCGCCATCTTCGGTGCCGACAGTGTTTCCCTCCTCCTCAGAGACCTCCGTCCCCGAGAACTCGTCGCCACCCTGATTGGCCGTGCCATTCGGATCAATGTTGAGCAGGGTGTCCCGGTAGACAGAGACAAGGCGGACACGGCCCGTGTCATTGTTGATGGACGCAATGATCATGGTATCCGAATTTGCGTAGTCAATGGAATTCGAATCACGCGTATCAATGCCGACGAGCGCAATATTCGTGTAGCCTGTCAGCTTCTGATTATTTTCCACACCGGAGTTGACCTGGGCGTCGTCCGCATTCAGATTGGCGTCCGAATTGGCCTCCGTCGTCTTTCCATTTTCCACTTTGGAACCAATATTGTTGAGGCCCTCATTGATCTTCGCATAGGCCCAGATACCAAAGACAAGGATCACAAGGACGACTATCTCAATGATAAATAAAATAAGTGATTTTTTTCCACTTCTCTTTTTCTTTTTCTGCTTTGCCATAGTATCCTCTTACCTTTTAATATGCATTTTTATTGACGAACCCGCGGAAGACCGTCAGGAACAGAATTTTAAAATCAAGACCCAGTGTCCAGTTTTCAATATAGTAGAGATCATAGTCGATCCTCTTGCGAATCGACGTGTCCCCTCGATACCCATTGACTTGTGCCCAGCCGGTCATGCCGGGCCTCACCTGGTGCTTGATCATATAGCGGGGAATTTCCTCCTGGAACTTCTCCACAAAGTAGGGCCGCTCGGGGCGCGGTCCCACCAGGGACATCTGACCTTTCAGTACATTAAAGAGCTGTGGCAGTTCGTCGATGCTTGTCTTTCTCATAAAGCGTCCGATTCTGGTCACGCGCGGATCATCGCGGACCGTCCATTCTTTCTTTTCTTTCCTGGCGTCCTGTACGACCATGGAGCGAAACTTGTACATCATAAAAGGCTTGTTGTGAAGTCCCACTCTCTCCTGTTTGAAAATGACAGGTCCCGGGGACGTCTTCTTTATAATGATCGCACATGTGATCATTACCGGTGAGAAAAGGACGATGCACAGAGCGCTGCCGATGATGTCAAAAAGCCTCTTCACCCCCGCAGGAAATGGGCTTGACAGCGGCACATACCGTATATTGATGACCGGCAGGCCAAGAATATCCTCTGTATATGGCTTTGTAGGAATGATGTTGTTGTAGTCCGGAATAAACTTGGTGTGAACGCCAGACTTCTCACACAGGGATACTATATTTTCCAACCGGTAGTACTCCGACAGCCCCAGAGTAATCGCGATCTCGTCCATATGATTTTCCGGAAGAATGATCATCAGATTGTCAATTCTTCCCAGCACTTTGACGCCCTTGTAGGTCGTCCCCGCCTCAATTCTGTCGTCGAGGATCCCATGAATTTTCAGTCCCCACTGGGGATGGGCTTTCACTCGGTCGATATATTCCTCTGCCGCCCGGCTGTAGCCGACCAGCAGGACGTTTTTGCCGAACTTCCCCTTGCGGATCATCTTCCTCATGACAGTGGAGATGGCGAGCCGCACCCCGCTGTCTAAGATCACATTGATGAGCGCGAACAGGCCGAGCATTCCTCGTGACCAGTCATACTGATGTCTCAGATAGAGATAAACAGTGAAGATACCAAACACGAGGATATTCGCCGCAATGACGCCGCCAATTTCGTTTCGCCTCCCCTTCATGCGATTGGTGCTGTAGAGATGGAAGGCAGAATATAAAACCAGCATCCCCGGAATAAGACCGATGAGTGCTGACATATACATACGCCGGGACAGAATACCTATACCCGTTCTTCCCACATAGCGCCGCCCGATATAGAGATACCAGGCGAGGTAGTAGGACAGACCGGTGATGGCTGCATCAATAAGGGCCAGAAGTCGGTTGAAATACTTTTCGTTGTCTTCAATCAAGGCTCCCTACCTCTTTTTATTTTTGAGTTCCCCTTTACAAAGTTCTAATATACTCTATCCTCAAAACTTTAGCAAGCCAGAGTTTCACACGTTAAGTAGTCGTCTGAACATATTGATCCACATCTCGACCTGCAGCTTCACGTAATTGGGGAAGTTGACGGGGTCATAGGGGACGTGGCGTCCCTCGGCTTTTCCCCTCCTGCTCAGGCGAAAACCATCCAGAATGCCGTGCAGGTACTCACGCCCGAATCCCTTCCTCGTAAAGAAAACTGCCTTGACCGCAAAGCCGAAGAATAGAAAGGGAAAGTTCAGAAAGATCTGAAAGGGCGGCATATTCTTGGAGATGAGGTAGATCGAGTTGCGCGACGTATTCTTGACCTTGAAGAGGTTGTAGACCGAGCCGCTGGCCGCGCTGCCCACATGGAGAACCCTGCTCGATGGAATATAGAGATTCTCGTAGCCATGAATGCGGGCCCTCCAGCCGATGTCCGTGTCCTCCAGGTAGGCGAAGTGGTTCTCGTCGAAGAGGCCGATCTCGCGGAGGATGCTCATGCGGTAGATCGCTGCCCCGGCGCAGGCCGAGAAGATCTCCGCCGGCTTCCTGAAGAGATGCGAGCTTCTCCCCTTTCCTCTTGCAAATGCCCACCCGAAGGAGCAGTAGAGATCTCCACCGTCATCCATCTTTCCCGGATCCCGCATGGAGATCATCTTGGCCTGACAGGAAAATGTCTGCTGATTCACATCCATGGCCCTCACCAGCTCTTCGACAAAGCGGGGATCCGCTCTTGTGTCGCTGTTGAGAAGGATCACATAGTCCATACCGTCCTCATCTGCCATGCGGATGCCCGTGTTGACGCCCCCGCAGAAGCCTGTATTTTCTTCCAGGCGGACAAGGCGGACCTCCGGGAAATCCCCGGCCACAAGATCTGCGCTCCCGTCTGTCGATCCATTATCGACGACAATGATCTCATCGGGCGGAAGGGTCTGCATGCGCAGTGCCATAAGACAGTCCGCCATGTACTCCTTCCCGTTGAAATTGGGAATGACAACACAAGTTCGATTCGACATAGACTTATACCTTCAGGGAATAATTCCATTTTTTGAGTGACAGGTTGGGATTGTACATGGGATCCCCCTTTTTCAGAATATCCGTCCAGTTGGACCGCATATACTCAATCTCATTTTGAAAGCGGCGCACTTTCTCCGGCGTGTCCTCCGGGCCACGGGTCCGGGACTCGTCGTGGTAGAGCTCGGCGTAGGGATCAAAGACAATCAGATAGCCCTTCTTGCGGACCTTGAGGCAGAGATCGACATCGTTGAAGGCAACTGCCAGCTCCTCCGAGAAACCTCCCACCTCATCAAAGACACTTTTCTTCATCAGCATGCAGGCCGCCGTGACCGCAGTCAGATCCTGCATGATGCTGGCCTTGTGCATGTAGCCCTGGCGGCCGCGCGGCAGATCCACAAACATGGATCCGGCGATTCCGCCGATACCGACGACGACGCCGGCCGACTGAATCCGGTTGTCCGGGTAGTAGAGTTTGGCTCCGACAGCCCCTACTTCCGGCCGCTGGCAGACGCCGAGCATCTCGGTCAGCCAGTCGCGGGAGATGGTTCCACGCACGTCATTATTGAGAAAGAGCAGGTAATCTCCCGTCGCATAGCGGACGCCGTAGTTGTTGATGGCCGAGTAGTTGAAGGCTTTCTTCCACCGCACCAGATGCACCTGCGGAATTTTGGAAATTTCCTCATAGTACTCGAAAGTCTGCCTCTCCTCGGAGTTGTTCTCCACAATAATGATCTCGAGATTGGGATAAAAGGTGTCCATAAGAGAGGTCAGGCAGGCATCCAGCTCCTCGCTGTGGTCCTTGTTGGGAATAATGACCGAGATCTTTGGCTTCCCCTCGACCGGGTAGTGAACCCTGTAGAAGCCGTAATCCGGCAGCAGCTCCACAACGCCTCTGACTCCCATGCGGCTCAGGTTTCCCTCGATCGCCCTTAATCCCGCCTCGTAAGCGTACATCTTACTCATGGGGTTGTCCGCGGTCGACGCCTCATGGGTCCTCCAGTGGTAGAGAATACGCGGGATATGGACAATGTTTTTCGCCTTCTCACTCGCTCTGAAAATGAAATCGTAGTCCTGGGCCCCGTTCATCTCGTTGCGGAAGGGTCCCACCTCATCGATGAGGCTTCTCTTCACGCACAGAAAATGTGTGATGTAGTTGTTGGACCGAAGGAGATCCAGATTGAAATCCGGCTTTAAATGGGGCTGGTAGTACTTCTTGAGATCACTTGTCACCTTGTCCTCGTCCGTGTAGAGGAAGTCGGCTTCTTCTTCTGTGATAGCTTTGGCAAACCAGTAAAGAGCATCCGGTTCAATGAGGTCGTCGTGGTCGAGAAAGGCCACATACTCCCCGTGCGCCATGGCCAGGGCGTGGTTGGTGTTGGCCGAGATATTCTCATTTTTCGCAAGTGCCTCGTAGCGGATGCGGGAGTCTGTCGCGGCTTCCGCCTTCACGATCTCCTCCACGGTCCGTTTGCGCCCATTTTCCGGCTCTTTTGCACCTGCGTCAGCGATGCAGAGCTCCCAGTTCTCGTAGCTCTGCGCTCTCACCGAATCGATGAGCTGGCCCAGGAAGTTTTCCGGCGTGTGATAGGCCGGCACCACGATCGAAATGAGGGGAGGGGTCTCCCACTTTGTGCTCTTCTGCTTCTTCAGCTCCTCGGGCTGGGCCATATGGGCCTCCCTCCAGGGCATATAGGGAACCTCCTCCGGCTCCAGGCGGTCCGACAATCTCTTGAAGAACTCTTTTGTCCCGAAGTGTTTCCAGTATTTGATTCCCTTGACGACTTTATACGGCGTGATTGGAAACGGCACGGCGCTTCCCTCCTTTTCTATCAAACGACGGGGACGGTCCTTTTGTCCTCCTCAGACTTGGGGACAAAAGAACCTTCTCCGTCTCCTTCTCTGATACAGAGCAATCATAATGACAAGCAGCAGTGCTGCAAAACTGATCAGACATCCCGTCCTCAGTCCCGGACAGTGGTAGACATACTGAACCGTGTGGGCACCCGAAGTGAGCGTCACACCGGTAAAGCCCAGATTGACCGGAACAGGATCGACCCGCCGGCCGTCGACATAGACTCTCCAGCCGGCCTCAAAGGGAAGAGCCGTGCAGAGAAGACCTCCCCGGCCATTTTCCACATGAATCTTAAATTCCGAGGAAGTCGCACCCGCATGCATCTCAACAGACGCATCTTTCGAGCGCTGATCATAGGTGACGTCAGCCCCGTCGGCGGTTTTCGTGTAGGCTCCATTTTCATAGAACGTGGAAATGGACGTCACTGTCGGGTCAATGAGCACCGTCACTTTCCCAAATGTCTTCCAGACCTCCGTCCCCGGAACCGCCAGATCTCCTTCTTCTTTTAATATGTAGCGGACGCCGGCAAGGCCCGACGCCCCGCGGTTGACATAGCCTTCCCTGTAGATCAGATGATTGCCGTCGCCGGACACAAGCTCTGGCCAGTCGCGGTCGAGGCTCTGACGCAGGCGGGCGTTCATGGTCGAGTTGTAGGTGCTGACAGGCATATAGCCCTGAGCGGGACCATCCATGGAGATCGTCGCCCCGTAAAGTTTGTCCGTCCTCACCAGATTGTCGCCCTCGTCCTTCTCAATCGCGGCGAGCGCCCTTCTCGTATCCTGATCGTACATGGTTTCCATGTAGGCGCCGTCACGCGCAAGAGCCACTCTCGACGTCAGCATATCCTCCGTAGAGGCGTCAAAGACCACAAAGGTATCCGCCCCCGCATCGAGGCAAGTGATGAGAAGGAGGAAAATGACCGCTGTCCGCATTCCTGTCTTTGTCCCAAAGCGGACCACCAGAAGGGCCGCCGCCATGAGAATTCCCGCCAGAAAATGCAGGACGAGGAGGCTTTGGTTTCCCACAAATCCCACGCCCCAGTACGTATAAAAAGCGTAGACGAGGAGGGTCAGGGACAGGCCGATGCCCACAAGGCTCACTCGCCTCCTCACAAGGATCTCCCGCAGGGCGATCGCCGAAAAGACGGCAAAGCAGACCATGACCAGGTAAAAATACCGGGAGAAGGCCGCCGTGAATCCGTTCAGGATGACCCCCGCGTAGGGGAAGAGGACGCACAAAAGCACGCAGACATAGGCGCCATACCCCACGACCTTTTTCCTGACCGGCCACCTCATACCCGGCATAAGAAAGAGGTACTGGATTCCCAGGAATAGAAAGAGAGTCGTGAAAAACAGGCACGGCCCCTCGCAGAAATTGAGATAACCGCCGTAGCCATCGCCGCTTATGCCCAGCATCTGGGCTGAGAAGAGTCTGCCCAGCAGCGTCCGATAGTAGATCCATGGATATTTGGGGCTCGTGACCCTCTGCACAAGAGACAGATTCGAGGAGACACGGGAGGACACCTCGCTGATGGCCTTGACTGAGGGAAGGAGCGTCACTCCCGCAAGACCAACGCCGAGGAGCATGGTCCCTGCTGTCCTCACAAGATCCTGGAAAAATGTCCGGATGCCGGTCCATTTTCTCATGAGGAGCCTTGCCAGTACATAGACCCCCGCAAAAAGAAGGGTCATATAAGCGATATACATGCTGTTTGCGACGAGGACAAATGTCATGGCGACAAGGCCCTTCCATTTTCTTCGATCCCTCAGGTACCGCTCTGTCAGCATGAGCTCCAGCGGGACAAGCACCGGCACGATGGCAAACTGGTAGTGCTCTCCCCAGACCGTCATGAACCCGTTCATGGCATACATGACGGCCACGAGGAGCCGGACTTTCTCCGTCATGGAAAACATGGAGAGAAAAAGATACATGACAAGGCCCGCGGCGAGAATCTCCGCCACATAGGCCCAGATCATCATGGCCGGAATATGCTCCGCGCCAAAGACAGCTCCAAGCACATAGACCACCACAAGAGCCGGGTTGGTCATGTTCCTCATGTTCATGTTGACGCCAAAACCACTCGTCCTATCCCAGAGAGAGAAATCCCTGTTCCGGATCTTGCGAGCGATCGCCGCGTACTGGGACAGGTACAGCTCCTTCGTGTCATTTCCCACATCATCAAAGGCAAGGAGCTTATTGCCGAAGATATACTGGCGAAAGACAATGAGGCAGATGACCAGCTCCAGAAGGAGCAAGACCACCACAGTCCTTTTCTTTGCACCTCCCATGGGCCGCTCCTTTCCCGGGACCAAAAGGATCTGATCTTTCCTGGTCCCGCCTGTTCATCAATACTCGATCAGCTTGAGATAGCGGCTGAGGGCGTCCTTCCAGTCAGGGAGCGGCGTGAATCCGTTCTTCACAAGCTTTGACTTGTCGAGACGGGAGTTGAAAGGGCGGACAGCCTTGGAGAGGCCATACTCGGCCGTCGTGACCGGCGTCACCTTTGTCGCATAGCCGGCCTGACGGTAGATCTCGCAGCAGAAATCATACCAGGAGATGTAGCCACCCTCGTTGGTTGCGTGGTAGTAGCCGTACTTATCGGTCTCGATCATGTCGACAAGGAGACGGGCAAGATCATAAGTGTAGGTCGGCGTTCCGATCTGGTCATTGACGACGCGGACTTCATCGTGGGTCTTGCCGACTTTCAGCATGGTCTTGATGAAGTTGTGGCCGTTGACGCCGAAGACCCAGGCGATGCGGACGATAAAGTACTTCTCCAGCGTATTGGCGACAGCCAGCTCGCCGCCCAGCTTGGTCTCCCCGTAGACGTTCATGGGCTTATAATCCTTGCAGTCCGGATCCCATGGCGTTGTTCCCTGGCCGTCAAAGACATAGTCCGTGCTGATGTAAACCATCCTGGCGTCAATCTTTTTGGCAGCGTCTGCAATATTCTGCGTGCCGTCCACATTGACGGCTCTGACCTTGGCGACTTTGTCGTCATCCTCGGCCATATCGACCGCCGTCCACGCCGCGCAGTGAACAATCACATCCGGCTTCACGTCTTCGATCGTCTTCATGACGGCGTCTGCGTCCGTGATATCAAGGCTCACATAGGGCATCTCTGTGACAGGCGTCCCGTCCTCCATACCGCCGTAAGAGGGCTGAATATCACTTCCGACGCCCTCGTATCCTCTCTTAGCCAGTTCATTCATCACATCGTGGCCCAGCTGACCACTCACGCCCGTAACAAAAACCTTCATCTTCTATCTCCTTTCCGGTGTCATGCACCGCTCCTATGATTCAGAATGGTAACTATGCAAAGTTGTCCGGTAACAGGCACCCATTGTTCCAGCGCCTGACTTTACGCCTCTGCCTTTTTCTTTTTATCGTGCTTTCCCATGTCCCCGCTGCGTGTTCGCCTCCCCTCAGTTCCGCTTGAGCGAGAAGTCCTGCGTCACCATGGACAGGTTGGGATTATAGTAGGGATCCCCGTCGCGGAGGATCTCCGGCCACCGCTTCTGGAAGACCGCCATCTCATTCTGGAACCTCCTCACCTTGTCCGGGTCTCCCTGGTCGAGACCGCGGGACTTGGACTCATAGTGGTAGAGCTCGCAGCAGGGATTGTAGACAATGAGGTAGCCGGCCCTGCGGATCTTCATGCAGAGGTCAATATCATTGAAGGCCACCGCCAGCTCCTCTGTAAAACCTCCGACCTCATCGAAGACGCTCTTTTTCACCATCATGCAGGCCGCCGTCACGGCGCTCATATCCTGCTGGCAGATGATGCGGTGCTGGTAGCCCGTCTCTCCCCGGTTCTGGTTGACAAAAGCGTGGCCGGCGATGCCGCCCCAGCCGACGATGACGCCGGCATGCTGAATCGTATCGTCTCCGTAGTAGAGACGGGCGCCGACCGCGCCGACATCTCTCCTTACGCAGAACATGAGCAGCTCTCCTATGACATCTTCACTGATGAACTCCGTGTCATTATTGAGGAGGAAGAGGTAGTCCCCCTTTGCAAAAGAGGCGCCGAAATTGTTGATGGCTGAGTAATTGAAGTCTCCCTTGTACTCCACGACCCGGATGCGGCTGTCCCTGGCCTTCAGCTCATCGTAGGTCGCCCAGGTCTCCTTCTCCGTGCTGTTGTTCTCGATGATGATGACCTCGAAGTTCTGATATCCTCTGCCTGACAGCATGCCGGCCAGGCACTTCTTAAGATCCTCCGCGTGGTCCTTATTGGGAATAAGAACGGAGACCAGCGGCTGGTCATCCCAGTGGTAAGTCGTCCTGTAAATGCCGGGGAACTGGCCCATCTCAACCGTTGCGGGCAGACCGAGCCTCTTATAATGAGCTTCAATCGCCCTGCGCCCCGCCTCAAAAGCATAGGTCTTGCTCTCCGGGTTAGCCGACGTGCTGCCCTCGAAAAATCTCCAGTGATAGAGGATCTTTGGAATGTGCACAATCTGCTCCGGCTTTACATTCTCTGTACAGCGAAGAATAAAGTCGTAATCCTGGGCTCCGTCGTAAGCCGGGTCGAGCATGCCGACGCGGTCGATCAGATCTTTTTTCACGACGAGCAGATGGCAGATGTAATTGACCGAGGTCAGGAAGTCCGGATCATAATCCGGCTTTAAATTCGGCTGCATGTACTTCTCGCCGATGCCAAGCTTGTCCTCATCCGTGTAGAAGAGCTCCGCCCGAGGATGATCGTTGATGGCCCGGACAACCTCATAGAGGGCTGAGAGAACCAGGCGGTCATCGTGATCCGAAAAGGCAATGTACGCTCCCTTCGCCTCCCTGATCGCGGCATTTGTATTTTCCGCAATTTTTAAGGCTCTGCCGTTCCTCACAACATGGATGCGGGCATCCGACGCCTCGAGAAGGGTCAGGACGGCGTCAAGAGGCGACGCTCCGCTTTCATCCACAGGCGATCCGTCCGATAAAATCAGCTCCCAGTTGGCATAGGACTGGGTCTTCACGGAGTCCACAAGATCGGTCAGATACTCCTCGCGCGTCTTGTAGAGGGGAACAACGATGCTGACAAGAGGCATCTCCTCGAAGACATGGCCTCTCTCTTTAAGAAGCTCCCTGTCACTGGGCAGATGTTTTTTGATCCAGTCCGCATAGACGACAGGCCGCATGGCAGGATTGGTCATCTTGTCCCAGGCCTTGGCGACAAGAGCTTTGACACCGTTGTATTTCATGTACTCAGTGCCCTTTCTCACCAGATGATCAGCGTGACTGAGCCTCACAGGCAGCTCCCGCGTCGGATAGGACTGCACCACGCGGTCTTCCCCCGCCCTGAAGACGACATAGATCTTATCTTTGGGGATGGGCCTCAGCTCGATGTTGAAGCCGCAGTGGTCGTCGACTGGGCACTCCTCAAAGAGATCCGCAACATCGAGGCGGCTGTACATCTCGCACGCACCCGGGATCTTCTTTTTGTCCGCGTCGAGCACAGCGATCTCCACCTTTTCGCGCGCAACCGCCCAGCCCTGCAGGCGGACAAAGCCGTCTTTTTGGCTCACCACATAGGAGTCGACAAAAATCTTGACCGGCTGCCTCTTGAAGGCCAGCCTCCTGCCGCTGATCTCAAAGGCCAGGTGCTTCCCCTTCTCTCCGTCCACATAGACCCTGAGCGATTTCCCCGCGGGGGGCTCAAAGTCAAAGGTAAAACGAACCTGCGTGTCGCAGCCGCCGTATCTCTCGTCGACATTTTCCGTCATCGGCTTCACCTCAAAGGGAATGGGGCTCCCTCCGAAGCAGGCCGTGAGTTCTGTCCGCGGAGCCAGCCAGCCGCGAAGCACATAGACATCTTCCTCCGTGAGGGAGAACCTGTCATTTTTTACAAGAAATCCATTATTGATAATCATGACTCTTCCCTGTCTTTTTCTAACGTCGAGTAATTAGGCGGGATGGTCCCCGCAAGCACATAGTCCGCCGCGTTGTAGTCGAGATTGGGATTAAAGTAGGGGTCCCCCCTGTCGAAGATCTCCGGCCAGCGGGAGCGAAGAAGCGCCCCCTCCTCCATCTGGCGGCGGTGCCTGCCCGCGTCCTCCTCCGCTGCATCGGAGCCGCGCGTAAGGGACTCATAGTGGATGAGCTCGCACCAGGCGTCATAGACGACCAGAAGCCCCCTGTCCCTCACTTTGAGGCAGAGATCGACGTCATTGTAGGCGACGGCAAACCTCTCCTCAAAGCCGCCGACTTTTTGGAATGTCGACTTCTTCATCATCATGCAGGCCGCCGTCACAGCGCTCACATCCTGGGTCTTCACAACGCGGCCGTAATAGCCGCCCGAGTTTTTGGGCTCCAGGTGGCAGATGTGGCCAGCGATGCCTCCGATGCCGACAACAATGCCGCAGTGCTGCAGCCTTCCGTCCGGATAATAGAGACGGGCGCCGACAGCCCCCACGTCCTTTCTCTGGGCATAGCCCAAAAGCTCCTCGATCCAGCGGTCTGTGATGACCTCCGTGTCATTATTGAGGAAGATGAGATAGTCCCCGGCTGCCTCGCCGGCGGCCCAGTTGTTGATGGCCGCGTAATTAAAAGGCCTGTCCCAGGTGATTACCCTGACATTTGCATGCTCCGTCCCAAGCTCCTCATAATAAGAAAATGTCTCCTTCTCCACCGAGTTGTTTTCCACAATGACAATCTCATACTTGCGGTAGGTCGACTTTGAAAAAATCGAATCGACGCAGCGCTTTAAAGTCCTCCAGTGATCCTTATTGGGAATAAGAATGGAGACGAGCGGCTCCCCTTCGATCGCATAGACCGACCGGTAGGAGCCGATATCCTGCGCCATTTCCACCCGGGCGGAAATCCCCACCCGCTTATAGTGGTCCTCGATGGCTCGGCGGCCATTTTCATAGGCGTACATCTTGCTCTCGGGGTTGCCCGCCGTCGAAGAGGCGTGGGCCCTCCAGTGATACAGGAAGCCGGGCACATGGGCCACGCGGTTAGCCTTCTCTGTACATCGGAAGATGAAGTCGTAGTCCTGCGCCCCGTCGTACTTACTTCTCTCCCCTCCGACCCTGTCCACGATCGATTTCTTCACGCAGAAAATGTGGGTGATGTAGTTGTTGGAGCAAAGAAGGTCCGGATTCCAGTCCGGCTTAAAATTGGGGCTGAAATAGACATCCTCCGAGTACATGAGCTTGTCCTCATCGGTGTAGATGACATCTGGAGCGGGGTCCTCATTGATGGCCTTCACGATCTCATAGACAGCATTTCTCTCGAGCACGTCGTCGTGGTCGGTCAGCATGATATAGTCGCCGCCCGCCATGGCAATCGCCGCATTGGTATTTTCCGAAATGCCCTTATTTTCATCGAGATGCTGGTAACGGATCTTTGGCAGGCCGGGATACCATTTTTCAAGAGTCGCCTTCAGCTCCTCTGTCGGGGAGCCGTCCGCCAGCAGGATCTCCATATTCGCATACGACTGGCCCAGAAGCGAATCCATGAGCTGCCTGAGGAAAGTGTGCTTCGTCCTGTAGAGCGGAATGCAGATGCTGATGAGGGGCATAAAGGGGAAGGTCTCTTCCCGCTCCCTCTCCCACTCCCTGCGGGTCAGGCGGTGGTCATGAAACCAGTCGTCATAGCCGGCAGAATCATAGGCATAGACCGGAGCCGCATTTTTGTCGACATAGGCGTCTCTCTCCTCCTTTTTGAGAAGCACGTCCACCGGCTGAGGCACATAGCCGAACTCATTGACAAACTCGAGGAGGATCGGCGTGTGGCGGATCTCCTCCATGGGCAGAATAACCGTGAACCCGGTCATGGTGTCCTCCGGGATGGCAAAAAGCTCACTTACATCCTTCCTCGGATAGCGGCGGATGACCGGCTTTAAGACACGGCTTCTGTCCCTCATCGCAATCTCAGGGACAAATCCATGCGTATCATAGGCCCAGCCGCGGATCACAAGCTCCTCCCGCCTGTAGGCGACGCTGTCCACGCTCATGCGGATCCCGGTGCTCTCCGTATCCCCACAGGGCCGGAGGGCCAGGAGGGGATCCATCTTCCCGGCCAGAGTCCTTGACTTCCGGTAGGCGACCACAGCTTTTCGCGACGCGATGAGAGCGGCTTTTTCCTCCCTTGCAATCGCCAGGGCTCTCAGCTCATCATAGCGCGCCTTGAGTTCATCATACTGTTCTTTCCAGTTCTCTTCTTTCATCTTTTTATGATCTTCTTGGCTTTCTGCACGGTTCTCCATGTCTTCGAGTTGGCGACATCATAGTAGTGCCCCATCCAGGCATCGCGGTCCGCCGTCATCTTGCTGTATTCCTCGCTCCAGTGCGTCTGCGTCTCTTTCAGTTCCTCCGCCAGCCTCTGGACTTCCTCCTGGTTCTGCTTCCAGTACCTGGCCGCAAAGTCCATGCTCCTCACGGCCTCATCCTTCTCGCGGATCAGATCTTCCATGGTGGAGTGGCCCTTGACGGAGATATGCTTGCGGTCCGCAAAGCCCAGTTTTCCGTCGTCGCGGATAATGGAGTACCACCAGTTGAGATAGCTCTTCTCGAGCACATCCGCCGGCGTCTTCACGCCGAGAAACTCCATGGCCTCCTTTTTGGGCAGGAAGTCCTCGAGTCCCTCCAGGTGCAGCCACAGGTCTCCCACCGAGTGATAAATGACAAGATCGACCGGCACCGGAAACTCAAGAACCCATTCATAGTCGATAAAATAGGCATCCTCCCGGTAGTAGACAATATTGCCGGCAATGGCGTCGAAGTTGAAAGCCCCCAGCGCCTTCTGGCCCGCATAGGGGGCCGGATCGCCGAAGACCGTCCAGAATTTCTCCGTGTCATTTTGTTCCTCTTCACCCGACGCCGGGAGAATCGGAAAATCGCAGAGAGTCTTGTTGCCCCCGACAGCGAGGTCCACATGTCTCTTCATGAGCTCAAGGAAGCGCTTCCTGTCCCTCCTGTCATAGGCGTCTTTATATTTTGCCTCAAGGCTGATCCCATTTAAGTAAGGAAACTCCGCCTTATCCCCCTTCATGGCGACCGGGCAGGGAAGAATTCCATCGTAGCTTGCGCGAATGACGTCATAGAAGTGGAGCAGCTCATTGATATGGGCCTGTCCCTCGGGCCAGATGGCCTCCTTGGTCACGACGCGGAAGCCCTGGTCATCCTCGAGAATTCTCGTGCAGATGCTGCTTCTCTTATTTCTCTCATCGGAGTACTTGATATAGACAGGTTTCATCCTTCCTCCTCCTTCGCGTTGACCGCTTCTACGAGAAATGAATTGGCGAAAATGCGCCTCTCCTTGGTGCCCTTGAGTGCCGCCATGGCCTTTGTCTGATCAAAGAGATAGAGGACCGGCATGTCGCAGTTGGTAAATGTCTTCATATCAATATCCGCATCCCGGATGGTGTCATCATTTAAAATGAGGGTCGGAAACTTGTAGTCCGGGAAAGGATAATAGAAGACCGGATTCATAAAGCCCGTTCTCTTTAAGAGGCCCTGAAGCTCTGACCTGGTAAATGTGCGGACATGGTCCTCCTCCTTATACCCCTCGATGCCCGAGAAACGCTTTCCGGTGTGGTCCTCGTGATAGCCGGCGAAGTACTTCATGCCGAGCTTGTTCTCGATCGCCACATAGACTCTGCCGTTCGGCTTCAGGAGTTTTCTCACGCTCTTCAGGAACTTCCCGTAGGGATCCTCGGCAGGCGTGTAGTAGCAGGCGTACTCGAGGACGCCGATGAGACAGATGACATCGTACTGCTTCCCGGGCTTTACATCCTCAAAGTTGCCGACGAAGATGTGGATATTGTCCATGTCCTTATGACGGTAAGCGTTGATGAGGGATCTTCTCCTCGACAGCTCGATGCAGTCGACATGTCCCGCCATGCGGGCGAGGGCACCCGTCACAGCTCCCGGACCCGCGCCGACCTCCAGCACTTCATCGGTCTTCTGAATATCCATGGGACCGGTGATATTTTCCCTCTGCCGGGACAGGTGATAGAGAACCGGCCAGCTGGTGTACTCCTCCATGGCATAGCTGTAGTCCCTGCCGCTCTTCACAATCTCAAGGAGCTGGTTCTCGACGGCATCCCCGTCGCTGTAGAGATCCTCCCCTTTATAAAAAGAGTAATCGAGGGTGATCTTCCCCACTGTCTCTTTTTTCTTTTCATTCATGTCCATGTCCCCCGAATCCTCTTGATCTCATTTTCATAGTAATCAGGCATCCATCTCCTGAAGATGGCCTCATTGTTCTTGCGGAAGGTGAAGTCCAGATTGGTCAGCTCAATCCCGGCGTAGGCATCACTTACCAGGGAAGCCGTCAGATACTGCTCGTGCTGGGCAAGAAAAGGAAGGAGAAGGCGCGTCAGAGCGTCCTTTTCAATTTCCTCTGAAAAGCCCGTTTTTCCGTCCGCATAGACCACATTTTCCAGATGCATTCCGGCGATGGTCTGCAGGAGATCCGTGCGGATCCACAGCGACCCGCCCACTGGATAGAGGGGATGCGTGCCCTGCCGGATCACAGGATGCATCTGCAGTTCCTCAAGACATTTTCTCAGGGCCTCCAGGTGCCCATTCCAGCCGTCCTGCATGCGGACAAAGAAATTGCCGAACGCAGGAACCGGCGGCACAAGCATGCCCAGCTCCGGATACATTTCAAAGAGATCGACCACATTTCCCGCACACTCCTCCGTCGGCAGCATGCACATAAAATCCCTGTAGAGGAGCGACAGATCGTTGGAGCGGGGCTCATCGAAGATCCTGTAATTATCAAACCCAAGTATGCAGGCGTATGAATAGCCCTCTGTCAGGGAGGCAGCCTCCCTGAGCTTCTCCGCATACGATTCCTCTCCTCCCAGGAAAAAGAAGGGATGCTTTTTGCTGATCGGCTTTCTGTACGGTTTCGTCAGTCGGTCAAAATATTCTTCTTTCGCACAGACAACTACAGCAAACTCCCTGGGATTGGCACTTGTGTGATTCGTGCCCTCTGTCGGCAGGAAGTACGATGCGTGCAGGGTTCGCACAAGATCAGGCAGGTTCTCAGAAACCAGAAGGCTTCTTACGAGTCCCGAGACATCATAATCCGTCTTTTCTCTCAATACTCTGATCAGTTCAGCCGGTGTCTCCGCGCAGCTGTTTGCAATGAGGGTGTCATAGGGTGCCGTAAACACTCTCCTGGGAATTGCCGGCAGAAGCTTTCTTTCGGCCAGCTCGGGCGCCAGGTAGAGAAGGACATCGTCATTTAAGTCCTCCATCCCCTTAAAATCACAGTAGGCGTCCCAGGCATGTTCCCTTCTGGCAAAATAGTCATAAAAGACATGCCCTTCCTGTGTCTCCACGGTCCCCTCCGGGTCTTCCCCGATGGACCTCTCCCTCAGAAAACGAATGAACTTCCGATCCGTGAGAAGGGGGGGTCTCAGGGCGAACATGCCCATATCAAAGGCAGGGCGCACGCTGTCCGTACAGCCCACAAGGCACCAGTCGTCCACATCTCTTCCCGCCATCGCATCAAAAACGGTTCGAAGCGAAGAGAAGGGGCCGACCATGGTGGACTGGACGAGGATGACCTCCTCGAAATCCTCCAGCTTCTTCCAGCCCAGGTAAGAAAAGGCGTCCAGCATAGCGGAGAAAAGGGTCCCCATATTGGGCCTTGCGATCACCTCGTCGGAAGCTTTCTTCAAGGCCCTCACATCGTCGCGGCCGGCATAGCCGCTGATGACAGTGAGAACCTGACATCCGGCTCCCTTAAGCCCCTGCAGCATCGACAAGTGGACCGTATCTGCTTTTCCACGGACATCGACAAAGAAGTAAACGGCAAGGCGTCTCGCCTGATTCTGATCCAGTTTCATTTTTCCCGCGCCTGCCTTTCCTTAAGAACGACCTCGTCGGTCTCGTCGTAGAGCTTCTTGAGCTTTTTGTATCTCTCAAGAACAAGTTCTTTCTCCTTGGGAGTCAGTCTTCCCTCGCGGAAGTTGATCTCGTCAAGGGCGCGCCACTTTCGAAGGACCTCATGGCGCTCCTCCATCTGCTTATCCTCAAGCTCCCTTCTCTCCTCGGGGGTGCGGTCGAGCATATCGAGATTCATGAGCATGGTCCTGTGGTCCCACCAGCGGTCTCTTAAAGCCATGGAGAATTCCATTCCCTGGTTCATGTGATTGAGGGAGTCGAACTCCATCGGCGCGAAGGTGTCCGCCAGCAGCCACCCTGTGTAGTAGCCCTGATTCTGGGCGCAGAAAGGAAAAACGCGCTCGATGGCGTGGAGAAGGGTCGCGTCATCCGCGAGCGGCTCCCCGGGGTAATCTTCATACTGAAGATTGAGGTCAAAGAGATCCACGAGGGCCTTGGGCCGGAAGTAGAACATGTCGCCGAAAGGCGCCACCGGTTCCTTGTCCGGATCCAGATTCACATGAAGGCCCATCCTGTCCGCAAGTTCCTTTGTGACGGGGAAATTCTCGCCCCACTCATTTGCCCCGGCCGTAGGATAATAGGGTCCGTGAACGGGAACCGGCGGCGCCAGTATGCCCATGCGGGGATTCTTCTCGAAGAGGGCCATGACATTTTCAATAAAAGCCTCGCTCTTCATGAGATTTTCATAGAGTTCGTAGGACCAGGACCTTCCAATCGTCCAGGGCCTCGAATGGGTCGTCTTTTTGTCGTGCATCTTGAGGACCAGGTCGTAATCCATGACCACGTCCTTCATGCCCGTGAGGAAGGGTCCGATGTCGCGGCCGCGGTTGTCCACCACGCGGTACTCCACCCTGTGGGCAGTCTCAAGAGGTGCGAAGACCTCCATGGCATGTTTTTTCTCTTCTTCCCCCGGCACAGAGACATAGATGTCCGTTCCCTCGGGCATGTTTGCGGCGTAGGAAGCACAGTAGCCGGCCAGGTCAGAGTAATAGATATAAAGAAAGAGAGCCGTCTTCAGCGCCGGCTTCTTCTGTGGCCTGATCTTTGAGGAGCAGACGAAATTGAGGCACAGGCGCTTCTTGAGGTCAGCCATGTTCTGCAGACGAAGGAGATTGTCCCAGATCATATTGACATCGTAGTCCGTGTGGTCACGAATGTAATCAAACCCCTCTCTGGTCGCTTCGCCGCCGCTTCGGTCCACAGACTCGCCGAAATCCTGAAAGAAAGATCTCCTCTTCATGATCGGGCAGCGCTTCTCTTCCATGCAGTAGCGCGGAAAATCGCGGAGTGCCTCCCATGTGATCCCATCCATTTCAGGCGGATCGAGATAGGCCGCCCACTTGTAGCCCAGATCCTCCATATCCTTTGTGAAAATGGTCTCGTGGAAGCCGACGGCCTCCTGGTAGTTGTGGATCTTCTGCAGATGACACCAGTAATGGGTAAAATCGTCCGACATTAGAAGCGACTTGCGAAAGACCATAAAATAAGACTGGATGTGCTTGGGAATGTAGTGGTACTTGATGGTGCCCATGGGATCAAAGGGAGCTCCGTGAAAGACGGAGATGCCCCAGAAATCAAGGTCTCTTCCGGCCATGTCCTCAAACATCTCCTCGAAGGGATGAATGGGCCCGAAAAAAGTAGAATTGAGGACGATCGCCTCATCGTACTTTCTGAGGTTCTCCTCCCCATAGCGGAACAGTCCTTCTTTATAGGCCGTGATGTCGAGGCCCTCATTCGGGCGAATGAGGACCTCCTCGGCAATTTCTTCAAATTTCTTCAGAGATTCATCGGTGATCTTGCCATTCACCATAACTTCAATAAAGGAGACAGATTTCCTCAGCTCCTTCAGAAGATAAAAGTTATACTCATCGGCGATGCCGTCCTTGTCGTAGAAGACATAGACGGCGTACCTTTTTGCAGTCGTATTGTCAATGACCATTCTTCAGCTCTCCATCCAGGGTCACAAGAGAATCCATGTCGTAAAAACCGACAGTATTCTTCTCGGAGATGACGTTGATGTCACAGACATCATAGAGTCTCTGGTAGACATTGAAGCGGTTGTGCATGAAGCCGACGACGCCGAAGGACAGGAGGTAGCTTCTTCCCTGCAGGTTCATGACCTGGCTGAACTCAGCTGTGTGTTCACTTCCCGGCTGCATGGTTCCCGTCTCAATTCTCTCAAACATAGTGTTGGTCCCGGTGACTTCCGTGCCCTGGGCATCCTTGATCGTGAAGCAGAACAGAGGATCTTCGATCAGCTCATTGAACCTCACTTTCATTTTGATGGTAAAGCGGGTGCCCTTGACGATACCGCTCGTGATCTGTCCCGTCTCGTCGACGACAGCAAAATCCGTGATCTCCGCCGCCCCATTTCCATACTCGAGATACTTGGGGTTGATCTCCAGCTCCGAAAACCACTTGCCCGGAACCTTCTTCATGTAGCGGCCCTTGTCCGCCTCGATGTGCTTTCTCTGTTCTGCGGCAGGGACATTGACCAGGATCTGCTTGTAGATGTCAATGACTGTCTTGGGGTCGCCCTCAGTCACCTTGACGCCCTTGTTGAGAAGAACAACCCGGTCGCAGTACTTGGCGACAGACCCCAGATCGTGGCTGACGAAGAGGATGGTCTTGCCGGCTTTCTTAAACTCCTCGAACTTGTGATAGCACTTGGCCTGGAAGAAGATGTCCCCGACCGAGAGCGCCTCATCGACGATCAGAATCTCCGGGTCGATGTTGATGGCGACGGCAAAGGCAAGACGCACGAACATACCGGACGAGTATGTCTTTACCGGCTGGTTGATGAACTCGCCGATATCGGCGAACTCAATAATATCGTTGACTCTGGCGTCCACTTCCTCGCGGCCAAAGCCCATGATGGTGCCGTTGACATAGATATTTTCAAGGCCGGTGTACTCCGGGTTGAAGCCTGCGCCCAGCTCCAGGAGGGCGGAAATTCTTCCGGCAACAGTGACATTTCCCCCTGTCGCATTCAGGACGCCGGTGATGATCTTGAGAATGGTCGATTTTCCCGAACCATTGGTTCCGATGATGCCGACACACTCCCCTCTGTGTACGTTAAAGCTCACGTCCTGCAGGGCGTAAGATTCCGTATAGTGCTTTTTATGGGAGAATCCGAGCGACTCCCTGACGCGGTCCCCCGGATTCTTGTAGAGCTTATAGAGCTTGGATACATGAGATACATCAATCACGACTTCGTCGGAGATATGAGGGTTCTCTTTCTTCTCCTCCTGGATCATGCCCAGCTCCTTCTGCTCTTCCTTTGTTAATGCTGCTGTTTTTTCTTCACTCATGAAACTATATCCTATCTTGTTTATCCGAAGGCCATGATGACAGTCCAAGGCCAGCCCTTTTTTCCTGAGGCTGATCCGACATCACAGAACATCTGCGAAGTGCACTTTGAGCTTCTTGAAGAAGTAGACGCCGATCCCGAAGAAGACCGCCGTGATAATCCAGAAATAGCACGTGAGGTCAAACCTCTGCCAGAACCAGACCTTATTCATCATGGCATCCCTGTAGCCGCATACAATGTAGTACATGGGATTGAATTTGAGGACCGTGACTGCCCAGCCCGGCATTCTTGGCCCGAACTGATCCATGTTCCACATAATAGGCGTCATCCAGACCTGTACCTGAATGATAATGCTGATGATCTGCGAGAGATCCCTGAAGAAAGGAACGATGGAGCAGGTGATGTAGGACACGCCCAGCCCGTAGATAAAGAGGGCAAAGGAGTAATAAAAGACCTGCAGCCAGTAGAGATCCGGGAACTTGCCCGCGCAGATATAGAGAATAAACATGACGCCGATGAAGAAGAGGTGAACAAAGAGCGCTGAGATCTCCTTCACAACCGGGAGAATGCTGACCTTGAAGACCACCTTCTTGACCAGGTAACTGTACTCCTGCAGGGCTCCGGTTCCCGAAGCCAGGACATCCTGGAAAAAGAACCATGGAACAAGACCGCAGATGAGCCAGAGGACGAAGGGGTAAGTGACGCCCGTCGATGCCACGACCGCTCCCGAGCCCAGGTGCCCGAACACGAACCAGTAGACCAGAACCGTGATGACCGGCTGAACAAAGGCCCATGTGATTCCGAGCACAGACCCCGCATAGCGGGTCCTGAAGTCATTTTTCGCCAGCTGGAAAATGAGATGTCTGCTCTCGATCAGCTCCCTCGGCAGCGTCGCAAACCTGTGGCGCAGCTTGAAGAGGACGGCAAGCATGAGATCGAAAATGAGCGCGAAGACGATATTTTTAATCAGGTTCTTTCTCTCAAGAGAAGGAATGATCGCCTCTGCGAGCTCGGTCGGACCCACCCTGGTGATGATAAAAGGATCATTTTTCTTTGTCTCAATCGTGAGAATGCCATTTTCAACGGCAGCGCTGGCGATGTCATTTTTCTTCAGCGCGCCGTCAGCGAAGGCATTGAGATCGACATCCTGCGTTTTGTTTCCATAGGTGTAGCGAATGCTGTAGATCTCAAATGTCCCGGCCTTCTCTCCGAGATCCAGACGTGTTCCCATCGCATTGGACGGAACCGTGAGCTTAATGGTCTGTTTCTTTCCCTTCCTGGTGTAGGTCGTCGTCGACGCCTGCTGATCCGAGAAGGACTTGCTTCCGTTCAGGTTGTAGAAGACAGTCACATCTGTCTTCTTTTCCCCCTGCATAGTCATTTCCATCGTCACTTTGGCCGCCAGATCCCCCTTGTGCCCGATGATGCCGACATTGAGGAGAACAGCCAGAGCGGCGAGGATAAAAAGGATGATTTTTTTCTTCTTTGACATAAAAACTGCTTACCTTAAATTACTTATAACTATTCAGTACCGCCGACGCAGGAGTGTTTGAAAAGCACTTCCCAAGCGGAGCATTGGGTCGCGGAGGAAGTGCTTTTCAATCACTTACAACCGTCGGCCTCCTGCATAGTTACAATTATTTCTTGTACTTCTCCGTATACTCCTTAAAGCTGCCCCACTTGGTATCCTTGTCGGACAGATTGAGCTCGACGCCCTCCTCAAAAGGCCAGTCGACGCCGATGTCCGGATCGTTGTAGGCAAGGCCGCCCTCATCGTTGGGATGATAGAAATCCGTGACCTTGTAGCAGAACTCCGCCTCATCGGAGAGAACCAGGAAGCCATGAGCAAAATCCTTGGGGATGAAGAACTGCTTCTTATTGTCCTCAGAGAGGAGGACGCCGAACCACTTGCCGTATGTCTTCGATCCCTTTCTGAGGTCAACAGCGACATCAAAAACCTTGCCGCGGACCACGCGGACAAGCTTGTCCTGCGGATAGTTGATCTGAAAATGCAGTCCGCGGAGGACACCTCTTGTCGAGGAGGACTGATTGTCCTGGACGAACTCACAGTCGATGCCGGCTGCCTTGAAGTCGTTGTAGTTGTAGGTCTCCATGAAATAGCCGCGCTTGTCTCCATAGACAGCCGGTGTGATGACCTTCAGTCCTTCAATATCTCCGCAAGTTTCTACCTGAATCTTACCCATGATGTTCTTAATCTCCTCTTCATGTTGAATTTTCTGACGAATTATAGAAAGGATGCGTTTTGCCTTCCTTTTCCTCAGTCATTCATAAGGGCATCTTTGCCCCGGAAAAACACATCCTGCATAGCTGGCATTTTCCTTAGGAAGGCCAAAATTCCTGTTCTAGCTCATTGGATCTGTATGGGAGAAGGATCGCCCCCCGCGCACGCAGACCATTTTCATCTTACAGTCCGTTGGCAATATCCATGAGATACTGGCCGTAGTGCGTCTTCAGAAGCGGCTGTGCGAGTTTAACAAGCTGCTCGCGGTCAATAAATCCTCTCTTGTAGGCAATCTCCTCGATGCAGGAGATGTAGAGGCCCTGTCTCTTCTGGAAGGCGGCGACGAAATCGGCTGCATCGAGCAGCATGTCGTGGTTGCCCGTGTCGAGCCATGCGAAGCCGCGGCCCAGGGTCTCCACATAGAGGTCCCCCCGGCGCAGGTACTCGTTGTTGACCGATGTGATCTCAAGCTCCCCTCTTGCGGACGGCTTGACGTTTTTTGCGATCTCGATGACGTCATTGTCATAGAAATAGAGTCCAGGAACCGCATATTTGGACTTGGGATGCTCCGGCTTCTCCTCGATGGAGATGGCGCGGCCCTCCTCGTCGAACTCCACGACGCCGTACTCTCTCGGATCCTTGACATAGTATCCGAAAATAGTCGCTCCACTCTCCCGCTCTGCTGCTCTCTTTAAGACTCTTGAGAAGCTCTGGCCGTAGAAAATGTTATCTCCCAGGACCAATGCGACGCGGTCGTTGCCGACGAAGTCCGCGCCCAGAAGAAAAGCTTCAGCCAGTCCGTTCGGGTGCTCCTGCACTTTATAGGAGAAATTCATGCCCAGCTGGCTGCCGTCTCCGAACAGCTCCTCAAAGGCCGGCAGGTCTCTCGGCGTCGAGATGATGAGGATATCCCGAATGCCCGCCAGCATAAGGGTGGACAGAGGATAATAGATCATCGGCTTGTCATAGACAGGCATCATCTGCTTGCTGACGGCCTTGGTGAGCGGATAGAGTCTTGTGCCGGAACCCCCGGCAAGAATAATTCCCTTCATTTTCTTACTCCTTATCAACGGTTCTTGTACATATCCTCGTAGTATTTCTGATAATCACCGGATACGCAGTGGTCAATCCACTCCTCATGCTCGAGATACCACTTGACTGTCTTCTTGATGCCTTCCTCGAAGCAGGTCTCCGGATACCAGCCGACCTCAGCCTTGATCTTATCCGGAGCAATCGCATAGCGGCGGTCATGGCCTTTTCTGTCTGTGACATAGGTGATGAGGTCTTCAGAAACATTCTTCTTTCTCGGATCGTCATCCGGAAGCAGCTCCTGCAGTGTCTTGATGATGGTCTTGACGATCTGGATGTTCTGTCTCTCGTTGTGGCCGCCGATGTTGTAGGTCTCGAAGAGTTTTCCCTCTTCCTGAACCATATCGATGCCCTTGGCGTGATCCTCGACATAGAGCCAGTCGCGGATGTTCTTGCCATCGCCGTAGATCGGAAGAGCTTTGCCGTGAAGGGCATTGTTGATGGTGAGCGGGATCAGCTTCTCCGGGAACTGATAGGGGCCGTAGTTATTGCTGCAGTTGGTGATATTGGCCGGGAACTTGTAGGTATCCATATAAGCCTTGACAAAGAAGTCCGAGGAAGCCTTGGATGCTGAGTAAGGGCTGTGTGGATCATACTTGGTTGTCTCATAGAAGTAATCTTCCGGGTTGGAGAGGGAACCATAGACCTCATCTGTGGAGACATGAAGGAACTTGTGATCCGGCTTGTAGGTTCCGTCCGGCAGCTCCCATGCAGCCTTGGCCGCATTGAGCATGGTCACAGTTCCGAGAACATTTGTCTTGACGAATACCATAGGATGCTTGATGGAGCGGTCGACATGGCTTTCTGCCGCAAAATGAACCACTCTGTCAATATCATTTTCCTCAAAGATCTTATTGATTGCCTCTGCATCGCAGATGTCTGCCCTAATGAAGGTGTAATTATCTCTGTCCTCAATATCCTTGAGATTCTCAAGGTTGCCTGCGTAGGTCAGCTTATCGACATTGATGATACGGATGCTGTCTCCATACTTTTTAAACATGTAATGAATATAGTTCGAGCCGATGAAGCCGGCGCCGCCGGTCACAAGATACGTTCTCATTTAGAATCTCCTTTGTTTCTATTAAGCTTTTGTTACAAACAAAATAAAAAAGTCATACAATCGATTTATTATAGCATTGCCCTTCTGACTTTGCAATGCTACTTCCCAAGGCGCATGTTTGCACATCTTCTTTTTTGTTAAAAATCACAAGGGCTGCGTCCCTCTTTTCTTTCCTGTAAGCACAAAGAAAGGTAACTGTTCAGCAGGCCTGACGAAGGCGCGATAAAAAAGCACTTCCGAAGTGGA
>OMTP01000309.1 GCA_900313955.1 uncultured Lachnospiraceae bacterium
GAGCCGAGGAGGACATGTTTTTCTCGAAGCAAAAGTGCCCTCCTGAACAGTTACAAATTTCGTTTTATCCGATAAGCCGGGTGAATGACCCACATGAGAGCAGGGCAGCGGATAGGATGGAGGACACGGGGATCCGGCAAAAGACCAAAAGGGACGGCTCTCGTGGGCCATGGGCTGGGACCACAAGAACCGTCCCCTGTGGTTCCTCTTGGAAGTCAAAGTCCCATCAGAAGGCAGGTGAGTTGTATGGAAGATATGGAAGAGATCAACAGACAGAGCTTAGGGCTCGGCAGTGATGAGCTGCGGACAGTGACAGCCCACCCCAAGAGCGTCGTTCTGACAAAGCCGGCGGACTTTACTTCTCCGGAAGAGCTCTACGATGAGCTTCAAAAGAGAGTTTTGACGTATCACCCGTCGAGTGACATGTCCCTCATCAAAAAGGCCTATGATCTGGCGGCGGAGGCCCACAAGGACCAGAAGAGAAAGTCGGGTGAGCCCTACATTATCCACCCCTTATGCGTCGGCATTATCCTGGCCGATCTTGAGATGGACAAGGAGACAATCGCGGCCGGCATTCTTCACGATGTCGTCGAAGACACGCCGGCGACTGTGGATGAGATCAAGGCAATGTTCGGCGACGACGTTGCCCTTCTTGTCGACGGCGTGACCAAGATTGGCATGATCGACTACAAGGTCGAGAAGGTGGAGATTCAGGCGGAGAACCTGCGCAAGATGTTCCTGGCCATGGCCAAGGATATCCGGGTCATCATCATCAAGCTGGCTGACCGCCTCCACAACATGAGAACTCTCGAGTACATGCGTCCGGAGAAGCAGCTGGAAAAGGCCTGCGAGACCATGGATATCTATGCCCCCATCGCCCAGAGACTCGGTATCAGCAAGATCAAGGTCGAGCTGGATGACCTGGCCCTCCGCTACTGGAAGCCGGATGTCTACAAGGATCTGGTGGCACAGGTCGACGCAAAGAAGAAGTCCCGCGAGGAGTTTATCGAGCGAATTGTGGGCGAGGTCGAGGAACAGCTGAAGAAGACGGAGATCAGGGGAGACGTTTCGGGGCGCGTCAAGCACTATTTCTCTATCTACAAGAAGATGGTCAATCAGGGTAAGACGCTGGACCAGATCTACGACCTTTTCGCCATCCGCATCATTGTCGATTCGGTAGGCGACTGCTATGCGGCCCTCGGCATTATGCACGAGATGTACAAGCCCATTCCGGGCCGCTTTAAGGACTACATCGCCATGCCCAAACCCAACGGCTACCAGTCCCTGCACACCACGGTCATCAGCCACGAGGGCACGCCTTTCGAGATCCAGATCCGAACCCGCGAGATGCACCGCGTCGCTGAATATGGTATCGCAGCCCACTGGAAGTACAAGGAAGTCTCCAATGGCCACAAGGTTCAGGGCAATCAGGAGGAGGCCAAGCTCACATGGCTGCGCCAGATCCTCGAGTGGCAGCAGGACTCCTCGGACAACAAAGAGTTCATGTCTCTTCTCAAGTCCGACCTCAACCTCTTCTCGGACAGCGTCTACTGCTTCACTCCGGAGGGCGATGTCAAGACTCTGCCCAACGGGTCCTGCACGATCGATTTCGCCTACAGCATCCACTCCGCCGTCGGCAATAAAATGGTCGGCGCACGGGTCAACGGCCGGCTTGTCAATGTTGATTATGTTCTGAAAAATGGCGACCGCGTCGAGATCCTGACGTCTCAGAACTCCCACGGCCCCAGTCGGGACTGGCTCAAGATTGTCAAGTCCACCCAGGCGAAAAATAAGATCAACCAGTGGTTCCGCCGCGAGCTCAAGTCCGACAATATCGAGCGCGGAAAGGAACTACTGATTTCCTTTGCAAAGCAGAAGGGCTATGCCCAGATGAGCGAGCTCATGAAGCCCGAGTACCAGGAGGGAGTCATGCGCAAGTACGGCTTCAGGGACTGGGATTCTGTCCTCGCTGCGATCGGCCACGGCGGCCTCAAAGAAGGCCAGGTCATGAACAAGCTGATTGACCTCTATGAGAAAGATCACAAGAAGCAGCTGACTGATGAAGAAGTTCTCAAAGCTGCTGCGGATAACCGCGACAAACTGCCGATTGTCTCCAAAGGAGGCAAGGGAGGCATCGTCGTCAAGGGCATCCACGACGTGGCGGTTCATTTTGCCAAGTGCTGCAGCCCCATTCCGGGCGATGAAATTGTGGGATACGTGACCCGTGGGCGAGGCGTCACGATTCATCGCTCTGACTGTATCAATGTCATCAACATGTCTGACGAGGACCGCACCCGTCTCATTGAGGCCGAGTGGCAGCTCCCGGAGGACGAGAAGAACAGCGCGACCTATGCTGCGGAGATCAATATCTACGCGACCAACCGCACGGGCCTCCTCGTCGACATCTCCCGCATCTTCACGGAGCGGAAGATCGACATCGACCAGATGGTCACGAGAACATCGAAGACAGGCATGGCCACCCTCGAGACAAGTTTCCACGTCCACTCTGTGGAGGAACTGAACGAGGTGTGCAGAGATATCCGCAAAGTCAGGAACGTTGTGGATATTGAGAGAAAGACGGGCTGATATGGAAAAACCGGAAATAGAGATTCACGGCCTCGTCGTGGGGCCCATCCAGACAAATTGTTACTTTGTGAAAAATAAAATGACCGGAGAGGGCTTCCTTGTGGATCCGGGTGACGAGCCAAAGCACCTCCTCCGCCAGATCGAAAGCGAAAAGATGAACCTCAGGGCCATTCTCCTCACTCACGGTCACTACGACCACATCCTGGCTGTGAACGACATCAAGGCAGCCTGTCCAGACTGCCAGGTGATGATCCTCGATAAAGAAAAACCAATGGTGGAGGACCAGTCGCTCAATAGCGGGATCGGCGGCTATGACTATACATTTTCCCCGGACAGGTATGTGACGGACGGAGAAGAATTGCAGATCGCAGACATGTTCATCAGGGTCTATGCGACGCCGGGCCACACGGCGGGGAGCGCCTGCTATTATCTGCCGGACTACGGAATCCTCTTTTCGGGAGATACCATTTTTCAGAATAGCTATGGGAGGACGGATCTGCCGACAGGCTCGGAGAAGGATCTGTGGGAGTCCCTGCATAAGATTCTGGGAAATCTGCCTGAGGAAACACGGGTCTGTCCGGGCCATGGGGGACTTTCGACCGTCGGCCGCGAGGCAGAGTATGAGGGCATTCTATGAATATTGGAATTGAACTCAATAAAAATGACTTTATGTACGACATTCACTCGCTCGTGAAGAGTTTTTTCCCGGACGATGGGGTCACCATTTACACGGACGATGACGAGAAAGCTGCCGTCGTCCGTGACATTTTGTTTAAGATTGAAATTCCGGCTTATGGGGACCGGGCGAAGACAAAAAATGAATTGAAGCTGGCTCTCTATGAGACCCTGTGCGACTACACGGGCAGGACGCTTCCCTGGGGGACGCTGTCGGGCATACGCCCCACAAAGATCCCCATGAAGCTTCTGGGTGAGGGAAAGTCGCGGAGGGAGATCCACGACTACATGAAGGAGACCTATCGGACGTCGGACAGCCGCATCGCCCTTGCGACCGAAGTTGCGGAGAAGGAGAGAGCATGCCTGGCGCCGATTCCCCTCGGGGATTCCACCTGGAGCCTCTACGTCCACATTCCCTTCTGCCCGACCATCTGCCTTTACTGCACTTTCGCGTCGAGCCCCTATGACGCCTTTAAAAAGCAGATCCCTGACTATCTGGACGCAGTGATTGCGGAGATGAAGGACGCCTCTACGATGCTGGCAGAAAAAGGAATGAACCCAGGACCGACGACCATTTACTTAGGCGGAGGGACGCCGACGGCTCTTTCCGCTGATGAGCTCGACCGGCTTCTCGCTGCGATCGAGTCGACATTTTCCATGGACCATGTCCTTGAGAAGACGGTGGAGGCCGGCCGCCCCGACTCCCTGACACCTGAGAAGATGCAGGTGCTTGTCAATCACGGGGTGACCCGCATTTCCATCAACCCCCAGACGATGAACCAGAAGACACTTGACCTCATCGGGCGCAGGCACACGGTGGAAGATGTCGAAAAGGCTTTTTCTATGGCGAGGCAAATGGGCTTTGCCAACATCAACACGGACATGATTCTGGGACTTCCCGGCGAGGAGGAGGCGGACGTGCGACACACGCTCGACGCCATCTGTGCCATGAAGCCCGACTCGCTGACGGTTCATTCGCTGGCGGTGAAAAGGGCATCGCGCCTCAGGAAGACGATTCTCGAGGATCGCCTGAAGGACGCCGGTGCGGACTATGGCAATTACGGGGGACTTGTCTTCGAGAACGACGAGCATCTCATGAACCTGGCTTCTGAGGCCGCTTCGGACCTCGGCATGGAGCCCTACTACCTCTATCGACAGAAGAATATGCGAGGCAACCTTGAGAACACGGGCTTTGCCGTCCCCGGCCGCGAGTGTCTCTACAATATCCTCATTATGGAGGAGATGCAGTCGATTCTGGCCTTCGGCGCCGGCGCCTCGACCAAGCGCGTCTTAAGTGACGGCCGCATCGACCGCGTCGTCGCTCCCAAGAACCTGCCCACCTACCTGGCCAAAGTCCCGACCCTCTGCCAGAAGAAACGGGAATTATTTTGAAAGAACAAAAAGGGCATTGCGATGGGTAAGATAGTTGACTATAATTTAACGGAAGAACTGGAGCACGGGGTCTACGTGAGCTGCCTGGTCCGGGATCTGTGCCGGGAACTGGACATCCGCGAGGAAGAAGCCTACAACATGCGTCTTGCGGGCCTCGTCCACGACATCGGCAAGCTGCGCCTGGCCAACTATATCTACGGGCGGCAGAAGATCACAAGCCCCCTTGTCATTGAGGAAATGAAATATGTCCGCATGCACTCCATGCTGTCGTATGAGATTCTTAAGGGACAGGGATTCCCGGCGGATGTGCAGGAAATGGTCCGCTGCCACCATGAAAACTATGATGGCAGCGGTTATCCCGACAACCTCATGGGAGAGGAGATCCCCCTCGGGGCCAGGATCATTCGCGTCTGCGACGTCTTCGCTGCCCTCACGGCGGACCGCCCCTACAGAAAGCGCTTTTCGGCCCTTGAGGCCATGAGCCTTATGATCGACGAGATCAATCACTTCGATATGGGCATCTTCCTTGCCTTTCAGAATGTGGTGCACAGTGTCGGAAGCAGTTATCAGGTTCATTTCCCTGAGAATGACTCCAATTCTTTACTCAAGGAACTTTTAAAGGAGAATTAAAATGACACTTACAAAAAAGCCAGTCAACGGCATGAAGGATATTCTGCCGGATGAAATGGCCCTCCGCTCCTACGTGATCGGACTGATTCAGGATACGTATCGCACCTTCGGCTTCTCTCAGATTGAGACGCCGGTCGTCGAGCATATCGAGAATCTTTTGTCGAAGCAGGGCGGCGAAAATGAACAGCTTATTTTCAAGATTTTAAAGCGCGGTCAGAAGCTCGACCTCAGTAAGCCCACCACTGAGGATGCAGTGACGGACAGCGGTCTTCGCTATGATCTGACTCTGCCGCTCTCCAGATATTATTCCAATCATGCCAATGAGCTTCCGGCTCCTTTCAAGGCTCTGCAGATCGGTTCCGTCTTCCGTGCGGACCGCCCCCAGAGAGGCCGCTACCGCCAGTTCACCCAGTGTGATATTGACATCTTAGGCGATCCCAGCGATCTGGCCGAGATCGACCTCATCCTGGCGACGACGACGGTTCTGCAGAAGCTCGATTTTCACAACTTCACCATCCGCATCAATGACCGCCGCCTCTTGAAGGCCATGGCCGAGAAGGCCGGATTTGCTCCCGAGGAGCTGTCCGAGGTCTTCATTATCATTGACAAGCTGGACAAGATCGGATGGGACGGCGTGAAAGCTGAGCTCCTCGGGAAATATCCGGAGGAAAAAGTCACACCTTACCTCACCATGTTCGAGGAAGTTGGCTCCGGCGAGGTCGGTGAGAAAGCAAAGGCCCTCATGGACGAGGTCGGCTCCCCGCTGCCCGAGATTATCGGCAGCGTCAACGCCGTGAAGACAGCGGACTTCACCATGAAGTACGATCCGACTCTGGTCCGCGGCATGAGCTACTACACAGGCCCCATCTTCGAGATCGCCATGGACGAGTACGGCGGGTCCGTCGGGGGAGGCGGCCGCTATGATGAGATGATCGGCAAGTTCACCGGCCAGAAGACCCCGGCTGTCGGCTTCTCCATCGGTTTTGAGCGCATCATCATGCTGCTCATGGAGAGAGGCTTTGTGGTCCCGGGCGCATCCGACAAGATCGCCTTCATGGTCGAGAAGAACATGCCGGCCGATAAGCTCGCCTCCATTTACGCCGAGGCCATGCAGCTTCGCGCCGAGGGCAAGACCGTCGACATCTCCCAGATGAAGAAGAACAAGAAATTCCAGAAGCAGCAGCTGACCGACCTCGGCTACACCGACATCCGCGAATTCTTCAACAGATAAAGAAAGGACAGGAAAATGGCTGAATCCATGCAGGGCCTCAGACGCACTTGCCGCTGCGCAGAGGTCACGGAAAATGATATTGGCAGGAAGGTCACCCTCATGGGCTGGGTGGCCAAATGCAGAAACAAGGGCGGCATTGTCTTTGTCGACCTGCGCGACCGCTCCGGCATCATGCAGATCGTGACGGAGTCCGAGGGCGCAGATCCCAGATGGGGATCCCTCAAGCCGGAGTCCGCGATCGCTGTCGTCGGCACTGTGCAGAAGAGAGGCGGAGCCGTCAATCCAAAGCTCAAGACCGGCACCATCGAGGTCATCCCGGAGCAGCTGCGTGTCTTAAGCGAGGCACAGACGCCGCCCTTCCTTATCCAGGACGGCATCGACACCAGAGAGGACATCCGCCTCAAGTACAGATACCTTGATTTAAGAAGACCTGAGCTCCAGCATAAGATCATGTTCAGAGCCCACCTTGTCCAGCTCATCCGTGAGTTCCTGTCGGGCGAAGGCTTCCTCGACATCGAGACGCCGACTCTTATTAAGTCCACGCCGGAAGGCGCCCGCGACTACCTGGTTCCGAGCCGCGTCCATCCGGGTTCCTTCTATGCCCTGCCGCAGAGCCCGCAGCTCTTAAAGCAGCTCCTCATGTGCTCCGGCATGGACCGCTACTACCAGATCGCAAGATGCTACCGCGATGAGGACCTGAGAGCTGACCGTCAGCCCGAGTTCACCCAGGTCGACATGGAGCTCTCCTTCGTTGACCAGGACGACGTCATCGACGTCAACACCCGCCTGCTCACCTATATCACTGAGAAGCTGCCGGCCATTTACCGCGAGCTCGACTTCCCGGAGGAGCTGGCCCGGGGCGTCGAGAAGGCACACGCTGATCTTCTTGAAAATGGCATTTCCCGCATGACATGGCAGGATGCCATGGACGACTACGGATCGGACAAGCCGGATCTCCGCTTCGACACGAAGATCATCGATATCTCCGATGTCGTCAAAGACATGGGCTTCGGCGTCTTCGCCGACACCGTGAAAAATGGCGGTTATGTCCGCGGCCTTCGTTTAGAGGGCGACGGCGACATGGGCAGAAAGCAGATCGACAAGCTGACCGAGGTTGCCAGGACATATGGAGCCAAGGGTATGGCTTACATCCAGCTGAAGAGCGACGGTACCCAGAAGTGCTCCTTCGCCAAGTTCGTGACAGAAGAGGAGACAAAGGCCATCATCGACGCCATGGGCGGCAAGCCGGGCGACCTCCTTGTTATCATCTCCGGCACCTTCAAGGTTGTCTGCGCAGCTCTCGGGGCTCTCCGTCTCAAGTACGGCGCAGACAAGGGGTATATGAATCCCTGCGACTTCAAGTTCGTCTGGATCGTCGATTTCCCGCTCCTTGAGTGGTCCGACGAGGAGGGGCGCTACCTGGCTATGCATCATCCCTTCACCATGCCCAATGAGGAGGACTGGAAGAACATCGACACCGACCCGGGGCATGTCCGCGCCCAGGCCTACGATATTGTCCTCAACGGCACCGAGATGGGCGGCGGCTCCATCCGAATCCACATGGACGACGTCCAGGAGAAGATGTTCGAGGTTCTCGGCTTCACGCCGGAGCGTGCCCAGGAGCAGTTCGGCTTCCTTCTGACTGCCTTCAAGTACGGAGTCCCGCCTCATGCAGGCCTCGCCTACGGCCTCGACCGCATGGCCATGCTCTTCAGCGCCTCCGACACCATCCGAGATGTCATTGCCTTCCCGAAGGTCAAAGATGCTTCCGACCTCATGATGAACGCCCCGGACGTTGTAGATTCCAGGCAACTGGAGGAACTCTCCATTAAGACGATTGAGAAAGAGCAATAACCCTCTTGCATTTTTAAGCGTAAGTGCTATAATGATGACAATTTCATAAGGCAATGCTTTAAACCGTTGAAGCGGAAAAAAGCAGAAAGAGCGCCTCATAGCGAGTCCGGACGGTGGGAGCGGACAGGAAGCATTCTGTTCTATGGGCCGCAGAGGGCGCATCAAATATGCGACGTGAGGAACACGTAAAAAAACCGGAGGTTTGATGGAACCTCATGAGAGCGCAGAAAAACTGCGAAGCAAGGTGGCACCGCGAAGAAGATTCGTCCTTGACAGTATGATTTTAGACTGTCAGGGACTTTTTTTATGAGACCGGCAGCCACATGAGAGGAGAAAAAAGATGATCAAAGAAGCCATTCAGAAAATTGTCAACAAAGAAGACCTCACCTACCAGGAAGCTTACGATGTCATGAACGAGATCATGAGCGGCGAGACCAGCCAGACGCAGAACGCAGCCTTTCTGGCCGCCCTCTCCACAAAGAGCACCAAGGCAGAGACCATCGAGGAGATCCAGGGCTGCGCCGAGGCCATGAGAGATCACGCGACGCCGGTTGAGCATCCGGGCATGGAGACCCTCGAGATCGTCGGAACCGGCGGTGACGGTGCCCACACCTTCAACATCTCCACCACATCTGCCATGGTCATCGCAGCTGCAGGCATCAAGGTCACCAAGCACGGCAACCGCGCAGCCTCCTCCCTGTCCGGCACAGCAGACTGCCTCGAAGCTCTCGGCGTCAACATCCAGGAAGATCCGGACAAATGCCGCGACCTCCTTGAGAAAGTCGGCATCTGCTTCCTCTTCGCACAGAAATATCACGCATCCATGAAATACGTCGGAGCCATCAGAAAGGAGCTGGGCTTCCGTACTGTCTTCAACATCCTGGGTCCCATCACCAACCCTGCCAAGCCGTCCGTCTATATCCTGGGCGTCTACGACGAGTACCTGGTTGAGCCGATCGCCAAAGTTCTTGACAAGATGGGCGTGAAAAATGCCCTCGTCGTCTACGGCCGCGACAAGCTGGATGAGATCTCCTCCGTCGGCGAGACCGCCATCTGCGAGCTGAAAGATGGCTACTACAGAACAACCGTGATTAAGCCTGAGGACTTCGGTCTTACATCCGGTACCAAGGATGAGCTGGTCGGCGGCACGCCTGAGGAAAATGCAAGAATTACCCGCGACATCCTCTCCGGCAAGATCCAGGGCACCAAGAGAAATGCTGTTCTTCTAAATGCCGGCGCCGGCATCTACGCGGGCGGCAAGGCAGACTCCTTTGCCGACGGCGTCAGGAAGGCAGCCGAGCTCATTGACAGCGGAGCAGCAACAAAGGTTCTGGATGCATTTATCGAGGAATCCAACAAATGACCATTCTGGATGAAATTGCCGCGAAGACAAAAGGAAGAGTAGCCGAGGCGAAACGCATCTGCCCCAATCCAATGATGGCTAATGGCGGCAAGCCTGTCTTCCGCCGCATGGACCTGCCGAGGGGAGTCAACACAGCGGGGGATTTTCCATTTGAAAAAGCCCTGAGAAAACCTGGACTTTCCTTTATCACAGAGGTCAAAAAAGCGTCGCCGTCCAAGGGCATCATTGCGGAATCTTTTCCTTACGCGCAGATTGCTGAGGACTACGACAACGCCGGGGCAGACTGCATTTCCTGCCTGACCGAGCCCTACTGGTTTATGGGCAGCAACAAGTATCTGACGGAAATCAAGAGCCGGGTCAATATTCCGGTTCTGAGGAAAGACTTTACGGTCGACGACTACATGATCTACGAGGCCAAAGCCATCGGGGCGGACGCCATCCTCCTCATCTGTGCCATTCTCGATCCGGTTCAGCTGCACGACTACCAGCAACTGGCGGACGAGCTCGGGCTCTCGGCCATCGTCGAGGCCCACAGCGCGGAGGAGATCGAGATGGGCCTTAAGGCCGGCGCCAGGATCCTCGGCGTCAACAACCGCAATCTCAAAGACTTCACGGTCGATGTGACCAATGCAGGAAATCTGAGGAGCCTTGTCCCGGACGATGTCCTTTTCATCTCGGAGAGCGGCGTCAGGACCCGCGAGGACATTCTTGTCGCGGAACAAATGAGAGCCGACGCGGTACTGGTCGGCGAGACCATGATGCGCTCGGAAAACAAATCCAAAAAGCTGAGAGAGCTTTCCGGCAGGCCGCCCCGCGTCAAAATCTGCGGCATGATGACCGAGGAGGACATCAGAAAGGTCAACGGGCTTCATCCGGATTACGTTGGATTTGTTTTCGCAAAAACCCGCCACTATATTTCTTATGAGCAGGCGAAAAAGCTGAAGAGCATGCTCGACCCGTCCATTCAGGCGGTCGGCGTCTTCGTCGACACGCCCGTCCCGGAGATCATCGACCTTCTCCGCGAGGGCATCATCGACATGGCCCAGCTCCACGGCCACGAGACCAACGAGGACATAGAAGAGATCCGTCTGGAGACGGGGAAGAAAGTCATCAAGGCCGTCATCCTCAAAGAGAACGACGACATAAAGAAGGCGGCGGACTATCCGGCAGCCGACTACCTGCTCTTCGACGCAGGCAAGGGCAGCGGCAGAACCTTCAGGTGGGATCTTCTCAAGACCTACGCCGGGGACAAGCCCTACTTTCTTGCGGGAGGCCTCCATCCGGAAAATGTCCGCGAGGGCGTTCTTGTGACAGATCCCTTTGCTGTCGACGTCTCATCCGGTGTCGAAGACACAGATTTGTCAAAAAACTATGAGAAAATGAAAGCGTTTATCGCAGAAGTATGAACACATGGGGACGTAGCTCGCGTGTTCATACCAATGGAATGAACACGCGGGCTGCGTCCCCGCGTGTCCTATCCTATTAAGCAACAGGAGAAAATCATGGGTACAAAAGGAAGATTTGGAATCTATGGAGGGCAATACATCACAGAGACTCTGATGAACGCCCTCGACGAGCTTGAGAAAGCTTACAATGAGGCCAAGGCAGACCCGTCCTTCCAGGCGGAGCTTCAGGACCTCTTAAATAACTACGCCAACCGTCCGTCCCTTCTCTATTATGCAGAGAAGATGAGTAAGGATCTGGGCGGCTGCAAGATCTACTTAAAGCGCGAGGACCTCAACCACACCGGCGCCCACAAGATCAACAACGTCCTGGGACAGGCTCTTCTGGCAAAGAGAATGGGGAAGACAAGACTCATTGCTGAGACAGGCGCCGGCCAGCACGGGGTTGCCACAGCGACAGTGGCGGCTCTTTTCGGTATGGACTGCGATGTCTACATGGGCAAGCTGGACATGGAGAGACAGGCTCTCAATGTCTACAGAATGGAGCTTCTCGGAGCTCACGTCCATGGCGTCGAGTCCGGAACAGGGACACTCAAGGATGCCGTCAATGAGGCCATGCGCGTCTGGTCTCAGGAGTGCTCTTACACCCACTACTGTATCGGCTCCACCATGGGTCCCTATCCCTTCCCGACCATGGTCCGCGACTTCCAGTCGGTCATCTCCCGCGAGGCGAGAGAGCAGATCCTCGCAAAAGAGGGCAAGCTCCCGGCAGCGGTTCTGGCCTGCGTCGGTGGCGGTTCCAACGCCATGGGCATGTTCTACAACTTCATCCCCGACGAGGGCGTAAAGCTCATCGGCTGCGAGGCGGCCGGCGAGGGCGCTGATACGCCGAGAACGGCAGCAACCATGAACACCGGGTCCGTCGGCATTTTCCACGGCATGAAATCCATTTTCTGCCAGAATGAGGAGGGACAGATCGCACCGGTCTACTCTATTTCCGCAGGACTTGACTACCCGGGCATAGGCCCTGAGCACGCTTACCTTGCATCCACAGGGCGCGCCCAGTATGTCCCCATCACAGATGAGGAGGCTGTCGAGGCCTTCGAGTTCCTTGCAAAAGAAGAGGGCATCATCTGCGCCATCGAGAGCGCCCATGCTGTCGCCTATGCAAGAAAGATTGCCCCGACCATGAGTCCGGATGATTCCATGATCATCTGCCTGAGCGGACGCGGAGATAAAGACGTGGCGGCCATTGCCCGCTACAGAGGGAGGGACCTTCATGAGTAAGACATTGCATGCATTCAAGGACGGAAAGGCATTTATTCCGTTTATTACAGCCGGCGATCCCGATGCGGACACGACTGTCAGAGATATCCTGGCCATGGCTGACGCAGGCGCGGACCTCATCGAGGTGGGTATTCCCTTCTCCGATCCGACAGCCGAGGGCCCGGTCATCCAGGAAGCTGACGCCATCGCTCTCAAGGGGGGCATGACCATCAATGGCGCCTTCGAGGTCGTCGAGCGCGTCCGTGAAGTGAAGCCGGATCTTCCCCTTGCCTTCATGACTTATGTCAACACACTTTTTAAATATCGCGGCGACGCACCGGCAGGCGTTGCGACCGAGCCTTATGTCCCCTTCTTTGAGAGATGCGCAAAGGACGGCATTGACGCCATTATCCTGGCCGATGTCCCCTTCGAGGAGCAGGACGAAGTTCTTGCCGTCTCCGACAAGTACGGCGTCGACCTCATCTCCATGGTCTCCCCGACCTCCGAGGACCGCATCCGCGAGATCGCAAAGAATCCGCGCGGCTTCATCTACGTCGTCTCCTCCATGGGCGTCACAGGCGTGAGGTCTGAGTTCCAGTTCGATCACATCGAGAACATGGTCCGCATCATCCGCGAGACCAACCCGGGCGTCAAGTGCGCCGTAGGTTTTGGCATCTCTACTCCGGATCAGGCCAGAAAGATGGCCTCCCTGTCTGATGGCGCCATCGTAGGATCCGCGATTCTGCGCAAGATTCATGCCGGAGCCACCACCGAAGAAATCGCCGACTACGTCCGCTCCATGAAGCAGGCCGTGATGGAAAGTATGTAATTTTTTGTTGCAAACACGTGTTTATGTGCTATAATGCCTTCGTCCCTAATCTGCCAGACTGGTATGGCAGAGCATAAGGAACGGAGGTATTTTTTATGGCAGAAAATGCAAGTCCTGCAAAACAGGAAGTCTATAACGAGCAGAGCATCCATGTCCTCGAGGGACTGGAGGCTGTGCGCATGCGCCCCGGCATGTACATTGGATCGACATCGAGGAAGGGCTTAAACCACCTCATCTATGAGATCGTCGACAACTCGGTTGACGAGCATCTGGCTGGCTTCTGCAGCCACATTCATGTGATATTGGAGAAGGACGGCTCCTGCACCGTCGAAGACAACGGCCGCGGCATCCCGGTCGGCATGCACGAAAAAGGAGTTTCCGCAGAGCGCGTCGTCTTCACAACCCTCCACGCCGGAGGCAAGTTTGATAACAATGCCTACAAGACATCCGGCGGACTCCACGGCGTCGGCTCGTCCGTCGTCAACGCTCTGTCCACGGATCTTGATGTCCTCATCAGGCGCGACGGGGCTATCCACCACGACCACTACAAGAAGGGCGTTCCTTCCCTCGAACTTGAGAAGGGACTTCTTCCTACCGTCGGCAAGACACGTGAGACCGGCACGACGATCAACTTCAGACCCGACCCGGAGATCTTCGACGTCGTCCGCTTCTCGGAAGCAGAAGTCAAGTCCCGCCTCCACGAAACAGCCTATCTCAATCCGCGTCTCACCATTGAATTCACAGACAAGCGCGGGGAGGAGCCGGAAGACATTATTTTCTCGGAGCCGGAGGGCATCGTAGGCTTCGTCAAGGAAATGAACAAAAAAGAGGAAGTTGTGACGGAACCCATTTTCCTCAAAGGATCGGACGAAGGGATCGAAGTGGAGATTGCTTTCCAGTACGTCAACGAGTTCCATGAAACTATTCTCGGCTACTGCAACAACATTTTCAATGCGGATGGCGGCACCCACATCACGGGATTCAAGACGGCATTTACCACGGTCATGAACTCCTACGCGAGGGAGCTGGGCATGCTGAAGGAGAAGGACCCCAACTACACCGGCCCGGATATCCGAAATGGCATGACGGCGGTCGTCACGGTCAAGCATCCGGACCCAAGGTTTGAGGGTCAGACGAAGACAAAGCTGGACAACCCCGATGCGTCCCGCGTCGTCGCCAAGGTCGTGACCGAGGAGGCTACCCACTATTTCGACCGCAACATCGAGGTTTTAAAAGCCGTTCTCGCCTGCGCGGAGAAGTCAGCTAAAATCAGAAAGTCAGCCGAGAAGGTCAAGTCCAACCTGCTCACAAAGCAGAAGTTCTCCTTTGATACAAACGGCAAGCTGGCCAACTGCATCAGCAAGGACGCGTCAAAATGCGAGATCTTCATCGTCGAGGGAGACTCCGCCGGGGGAAGCGCCAAGACGGCCCGCGATCGCAACTACCAGGCCATCCTGCCCATCCGCGGCAAGATCCTCAACGTTGAGAAGGCCAGTATCGACAAGGTTCTGGCCAACGCCGAGATCAAGACCATGATCACGGCCTTCGGCTGCGGCTTCTCCGAAGGCTATGGCAACGACTTCGACATCACAAAGCTCAGATATGACAAGATCATCATCATGGCCGATGCCGATGTCGACGGCGCCCATATTGGCACACTGCTGCTGACTCTTTTTTATCGCTACATGCCCGAGCTCATCGGGGAGGGTCACGTCTACATCGCCATGCCGCCCCTCTACAAGGTCGTGCCTTCGAAGGGCGAGGGTGAGTATCTCTACGATGACAAGGCCCTGGAGAAATACAGGAAGACCCACAAGGACCAGAAATTCACCCTGCAGAGATACAAGGGTCTTGGCGAGATGGATCCCGATCAGCTCTGGGAGACGACACTGAATCCGGAAACCCGGCGTCTCCGCCGCATCGAGATCGGGGACGCGGGCCTTTCTTCCGAGGTGACCGAGGTTCTCATGGGGACCGACGTCCCGCCCCGCAAGAAGTTTATCTATGACCACGCCCGCGACGCGGAGCTCGATGTGTGATAAGGAGATAGAACTGTTCAGAGGTAAGACGGGGAAGGCTATCCAAAAGCACTTCCTCCGCGGACATCTCCTGAAGGTCCGCTCCGGAAGTGCTTTTGGACAGCCTTCCGGTCGGATCCTTCTGACCTGGTACTAAGGAGTTAAAAAATGAGTTCAGTTGTTACCCATGACCGGATCATCCGCACGGATTACTCCGAGATCATGCAGAAAAATTATATTGATTACGCCATGTCAGTCATTGTGGCCCGCGCCCTGCCCGACGTGCGCGACGGCCTGAAGCCCGTCCAGAGGCGCGTCCTCTACGACATGTACGAACTGGGCACCCGCTACGACCGCCCCTACAGAAAATGCGCCCGTATCGTCGGCGACACCATGGGTAAGTTCCACCCCCATGGCGATTCCTCCATCTACGACGCCCTGGTCGTCATGGCCCAGGACTTCAAGAAGGGCAGGACCCTGGTCGACGGGCACGGCAACTTCGGCTCCATCGAGGGCGACGGCGCCGCCGCCATGCGATACACGGAGGCTCGTCTCGAGAAGTTTACCCAGGACGTCTTTTTGTCTGACCTCGACAAGAATGTCATTCCCTTCATGCCCAACTTCGACGAGACGGAGAAGGAGCCCGAGGTTCTCCCGGCCAGGCTGCCCAACATCCTCATCAATGGCTCGGACGGCATAGCGGTCGGCATGGCAACATCCATCCCGCCCCACAACCTGACCGAAGTCATCGAGGCTGTCGAGGCCTACATCAAGGACCCGACTCTTTCGACCGAGGACCTGATGAAATACATCAAGGGTCCCGACTTCCCGACCGGAGGCATTGTCGTCAACAAGGATGACTTAAAAGAAATCTATGAGACCGGCACAGGCAAGATCCGCGTCCGCGGCAGAGTGGTTCTTGAGAGCGGCAAAAATGGGAAAATGAACATTGTCGTCACAGAGATCCCCTACACCATGATCGGCGCCGGGATCGGCAAGTTCATGGCCGACTGCGCGGCTCTCGCGGAAAATAAGACCTGTCCGGAGATCGTCGACATCTCCAATCAGTCCAGCAAAGAAGGCATCCGCATCGTCATCGAGTGCAGGAAAGGCGCCGACGTCGCCAACATCCGCAACATCCTCTTCAAGAAGACCAAGCTCGAGGACACCTTCGGCGTCAACATGCTCGTCGTCTCCAGGGGACGCCCGGAGACCATGTCCCTCAAAGGCCTCCTCGCTTCCCACGTGGACTTCCAGTTCGAGACCGCGACCAAGAAGTACCAGTACCTCCTGGCCAGGGAGGAAGAGCAGCGCGAGATCCAGGAAGGCCTCATCCGGGCTGTCGACGTCATCGATCTCATCATTGAGATCCTGCGCGGAAGCAAGAACCGCAAGATGGCCATGGACTGCCTCGTGAGCGGCAAGACGGAGGGCATCCACTTTAAGAGTGACACCTCCCGCCGCGCCGCGCGAAAGCTCCTCTTCACCGAGAAACAGGCGAACGCCATCCTCGACATGAGACTTGTCAAGCTCATAGGTCTTGAGATCGACGCCTTGAATGCCCAGCACGCGGAGACCATGAAGAAGATCGCCCACTACAGGGAACTTCTGGACAATAAGAACCTCCTGGCGGCGGATATCATCACGGACCTTGAGAAGCTTCGCAAAGAGTACGGCGTCGATCGCCGCACTTCGATTGAAAATGCCCGTGAGATCGTCATTGAGGAGAAGGCTCCGGAAGAAGAGGAGGTGGTCTTCTGTCTCGACCGCTTCGGCTACGCCAAGCTTCTCGACACCTCGACCTATGAGAAAAATCAGGAAGCTGCCGACAAAGAAAATGTCTACCGCATCCGCGTCATGAACACGGACAGGGTCGCCGTCTTCACCAACGCCGGCAAGCTACATTACCTCAAAGTCATGGATGTCCCGAGAAAGAAGCTCCGTGAAAAGGGCGTCCCGCTTGACAACCTGACCAGATACTCCGCCCAGGACGAGGACATTTTATGCGTAACTTCTGAGAGCGAACTTGCACAGGGGTCTGTCTTCTTCGCGACAAAGGCGGGTCTCGTCAAGGTGACGCCGGGGTCTGAATTCGTCTCCGTCAGCCGCGGAACCATCCAGTCTACAAAACTTCAGGATGGCGACGAGCTTCTCTTTGTCTCCCTCACGGGCGACATGAACCAGGTCGTCCTGCGCACCGAAGAAGGCTGCTTCCTCAAGTTCCCATTAAAAGAAGTCTCGGAACTGAAAAAAACGGCAGCCGGCGTCAGAGGCATAGCCCTTCAGGGTGAGGATACTGTGAAAGAGTGCTGGCTCCTCGACAGCAGCAAAGAATTTGAGATCATTTACCACGATCAGTCCCTCTCTCTTACCCGCATGCGAGTGGCCAGGAGGGGAGGCAAAGGCACAAAGAAGAAATAAATTTCAGACTTTTACTTGCAAAAACGACTTTTCGATGGTACACTCGAACAGTTACATGATGATTTAGAGCAGGAGCGGACGATTCGTCCGCTCCTCACTTGTGTATGGACATGAAGAGGAGGGAAGTCATTGGGAAGAAAAGAAACGTATGAACAGAAGACCTGGGATCACATGATTCCCATATGTGAGAAACTGGGACTTGTTCTCGTGGACTGCGAGTACACCAAAGAGGGACCCGCTTATGCCCTCAATGTCTATATCGACAAGGAAGGCGGAGTCACAGTGGACGACTGCGAAGCCGCAAGCGGTCTCCTCAATCCGATTCTTGACGAAGAGGACTACATTCCGGATGAATACACTCTGTACGTGAGTTCCCCGGGACTGGGACGTCCCTTAAGGCGTCCCCACGATTTCGAATTTGCCATGGGGAAGGAGATTGAGCTCCGCACCTACAAAGCGGTGGATGGCAGGAAAGAGTTCACCGGAACCCTGAAGGACTGGAGCGACAAAGAGGTCGTCATCGACGATCACGGAAGTGACCGAACATTTTCAAGAGCCGATCTGTCACTGGTTCGGCTGGCCCTTGACTTTTAAGCCGCATTTTCATCAAACGCCAGAGTGCCCTTAAGGAAAGCATTTCCATCGCGGACAGCTTTGAATCGTTGCAAAAGAGCTGCGAGGAGAAGTGTTTTCCTTAAGGGCACCGGACGGCAGACGAATGAAGCGCAAAGACATTTTACATGGAGGATCCTTAAAAAAAATGAGCGAACTGAAAGATGCAATTGAGGCACTGGAGAAGGAGAAAGGAATCAGCAAGGAATCCCTTTTGGAATCCATCGAGCAGTCTCTGCTTGCTGCCTGCAAATCGCATTTTGGGAAAAATGACAACATTAACGTGACGATTGACCCGGATACATGCGAGTACACTGTGACTGCTGAGAAAGAAGTTGTCGAGGACGAGGACCACATTCTTGATCCGGTCATGCAGGTCACCGTGGCAAATGCGAGAAAGACCAATCCCGACGCTGAGGTCGGCGACATCATCACTGTGGACATCAATTCCCAGTCCTTCGGCCGCATCGCAACCATGACGGCTAAGAATATCATCCTGCAGAGAATCCGCGAGGAAGAGAGAAACGTCGTCTTCAACAAGTTCAGCAGCAAGGTCAAGCAGGTTGTCACCGGCGTCGTTCAGAGACAGCAGGGAAGAAATTACTTTATCGATCTGGGCAAGGGAGCTGTCGCGACCCTCACGGAGAACGAGCAGGTCAAGACCGAGCACTTCCGCACCGGCGACCACATCAAGGTCTACGTCGTGGAAGTCAAGAACACAACCAAGGGACCCAAGATCCTCGTCTCCCGCACGCATCCGGATCTCGTGAGAAAGCTCTTCGAGGAGGAAGTTTCCGAGGTTAAAGACGGAACCGTCGAGATCAAGGGCATTTCCCGTGAGCCCGGATCCAGAACCAAGATCGCCGTCTGGTCCAACAATCCTGACGTCGATCCGGTTGGCGCCTGCGTCGGTATGAACGGCGGCCGCGTCGATGCGGTTGTGAGTGAGCTTCGCGGAGAAAAGATCGATATCATCAAGTGGGATGAGAATCCGGCTGTCCTCATCGAGAATGCCCTGAGCCCGGCCAAGGTCATTACGGTCGGCGCGGATCAGGATGAGAGAAGCGCCAAGGTCATTGTGCCGGATTATCAGCTCTCTCTTGCCATCGGCAAAGAGGGCCAGAATGCCCGCCTCGCAGCAAGACTCACCGGGTATAAGATCGACATCAAGTCCGAGACACAGGCAAGAGAATCCGGAGATTTTGATGACCTCTATATCGACGACTTTGATGAGAACGGAGAATACTACGAGGAAGATGAAGGAGAAGAATATGCAGACGAGTCAGGACTCATTGCCGATCTGGACGCCGATGAGGACCTGCCTTCTCTGTCGGACGAAGAAGGAGAAATCTGAGTTCGCGCGAATCGTCAGAACTCCGGAGGGACGTGTTGTCTATGATCCTTCCGGGAAAATGAACGGGCGCGGCGCCTATGTCTGCAGGAATCCGGAGTGCATCAGGAAAATGATGAAAAACGGGTCCCTCGGACGGGCGCTCCGCTGCCCGGTTCCGGCGGATACACTCGCTCGTCTTCTGAAGGAGATAGAAGATGACAGATGAAGTAAGAAAGAGGGTATTCGGGTACCTGGGGCTTGCCAAAAGGGCAGGGAAGCTTGTGAGCGGCGAGATGATGGCCGAGGACACAATCCGCAGAGGAAAAGCCAGGTATGTTCTGATCGCAGGGGATGCCTCCGAAAATACACGGTCTAAATTTCACAGGATGTGCACAGCTCATGATACGCCTGTCAGCGACTTTGCTGACCGGGAGTCACTGGGGCATGCGGTGGGAACGGAGTACCGTTCTGTTTGTGTCATGACCGATGAAGGACTTGCCCGTGCGGTTGCGCGTTTTTTTACAAGTGAATAAGTGGCAGCTATTGCAGGGCACACCCCCTGTAGCTGCAGACAAGCAAGGAGATAGTAGATGGCAAAAATCAGGGTTCATGAACTGGCAGCTGAAGTGGGAGTTTCCAACAAAGAGGTGATTGATTACTTGAGCGGCAAAGGCTACGACATTAAGACCGCCGTAAGCCTTGTACCGGACAAGGAGGCTGATAACTTCCGCGGCAGATACGGCTTGAAGAAGCAGGCAGAAGCGCAGGAGGACCGACGGGATGTCGTCAGCCCTGCCTCCGATAAGGAGGCGAAAGCAAAGAAGAAGGGCGGAATTATCCGCGTCTTCCGGTCACAGAATGCGACAGGAGAGCTTCAGCGCCGCCCGAAGAAAGCCGAGCCCCCCAAAGAGGAGCCGGTGAAAAAAGTCGAGCCGAAGGCTGAGACAGGGAAGGAAACAGTTGTGGAGACATCCGCACCGATGAGGGAAGGTAAAGCGGCAGACACAATGAAGGCTCAGGAAGTGAAAAAGAATACAGAAGTGAAGAATAAAGAAACACTGAAAAAAGATACAGACAGGACACAGATGAAAAATGGCCAGGCTGCTTCTTCCGGGGATGATGTGTCCAGAAGAAAAGATTCTCAGAAGAGGGATGCAAGACCCGGCGACAGAAAAAATGAAAATGCGCCGCGCGACAACGGCGGCCGCCGCGACGGCCGGACCGGCAGGCCCGACTCTGTGAGACATGAGGGTTCGCGCGATGCCGGCAGGCGTCCGCAGGGCAGCGGAAACGGTGACCGCGGCAGATATCAGGGCTCTTCTCAGGGTACAGGCCGCGGGGAGAGAAGCGACCGCCCGTACGGCGGTCAGGGACGTTTCGGTTCTTCTTTTGCCGGCGGGAGAAACGGAGAGAGAAGTGGAGACCGCACCGGCGCAAGGGGTGGATCCTATCAGGGCACAAGAAATGACAGAGGGTCAAGAAGCGGCGGCTATCAGGGCGCAGGTCAGGGATCCGGCCGCGGGGAGAGAAGTGACCGTCCAATGGGCGGCGGCCAGAACCGTCAGGGCGGATCTTACGGAAACGGCAGAAGCGGGGACCGCACACAGGGCGGCACAAGAACGTTTAACCGCCCAGGGAACGGCGGAAGCAGCTTTGCTTCTCACGGCAGACCCTCCCAGGGAGGACGTCCTCAGGAGAGCGACGGCGCACTTGCCCACAAGACAAGCCGTGACTTCCACAAGGATTCCAAGGAGAAAGACCGCACAAGAGAAGAGCGCCGCGAGAACGGCAAGAGGAGCGGAAACAATAATCTTCGCCCCAACCAGCAGAAGAAGCAGTTCAATCATGTCCCCAAAGCTCTGCAGAAGAAACCGCAGCACCATGAGGAGAAGAAAGTCGAAGAGAAGGTGACGGAGATCCGCGTGCCGGACAAGATCACGATCCGTGACCTTGCTGAACGTATGAAGATCGATGCCTCCCAGATCGTCAAGGAGCTCTTCATGAAGGGCGAGATGCTGACCGTCAACCATGAGATTCCGTATGAGAAGGCGGAGGAGATCGCTCTTGACCATGACATCCTCTGTGAGAAGGAAGAGAAGGAGGATGTCATCGGCGAACTCCTTGCCGAGGAGGAAGAGGATGAGAAGGATCTTGTCAGTCGTCCGCCTGTCGTCTGCGTCATGGGCCACGTCGATCACGGCAAGACATCCCTTCTCGATGCCATCCGCCACACCCATGTGACAGAGCGCGAGGCCGGCGGCATCACCCAGGCCATCGGTGCTTACATGGTTTCGATCAAGGGTCAGAAGATCACATTTCTCGACACACCTGGTCACGAGGCCTTTACGGCCATGCGTATGCGCGGTGCCAATGCGACGGATATCGCTGTCCTCGTCGTTGCGGCAGATGACGGCGTCATGCCCCAGACCATCGAGGCCATTCATCATGCGCAGGCTGCCAATACCGACATCATCGTCGCCGTCAACAAGATTGATAAGCCGGGTGCCAATATCGACCGCGTCAAGCAGGAGCTGTCCGAGTACGGTCTCGTCGCTGAAGACTGGGGCGGGGATACCATCTTCTGCCCGGTTTCCGCAAAAACACATGAGGGCATTGACAACCTGCTCGAGATGATTCTTCTGGCAGCTGAGGTCAAAGAACTCAAAGCCAACCCCAACCGTCTGGCCAGAGGCATTGTCCTTGAGGCAAAGCTCGACAAGGGCCGCGGCCCTGTCGCCTCCATTCTGGTTCAGAAGGGTACTCTTCATCAGGGAGATTTCGTGGCGTGCGGTTCCGCTCACGGCAAAGTACGCGCTATGAACGATGAGAACGGCAAGCGTCTTCACAAGGCGACGCCTTCCATGCCGGTTGAGATCACCGGTCTCTCGGATGTTCCGGAAGCAGGTGAAGTTCTCATGTCCTTCGAGTCCGATAAGGATGCCAAGGATTTTGCATCTGTCTTCGTGACCGAGGAGAAGAAGAACCTGCTTGAAGGGACAAGAACCCAGATGTCCCTCGATGACCTCTTTGAGCAGATTCAGGAAGGTTCCCTCAAGGAACTTCCGATTGTCGTCAAGGCAGATGTGCAGGGTTCTGTCGAGGCTGTCTCCCAGTCCCTCGGCAAGCTCACCAACGACGAAGTTGTTGTCAAGATTATTCACGGAGGCGTCGGCGCCATCACCGAGTCCGACGTATCCCTGGCAGCCGCGTCGAACGCCATCATTATCGGCTTCAATGTTCGTCCGGATGCTACGGCCAAGTCCATGGCAGAGACACAGAAGGTCGACATTCACCTCTATAATGTCATTTACGAGGCCATCGAGGATGTCGAGCGCGCCATTAACGGCATGAAGGCTGCTGTCTATGAGGAGCAGGTTCAGGGCCATCTGGAGATTCGCCAGATGTTCAAGGCGTCCGGCGTCGGCAATATCGCCGGTTCCTATGTCAAGGACGGTATCATACAGAGATCTTCCAAGGTGCGCGTCTTCCGCGGTGAGGAGAAGATCTTCGAGGGCGAGCTTGCATCTCTCAAGAGATTCAAGGACGACGTCAAGGAAGTGAAGGAAGGTTTCGAGTGCGGTCTTGTCTTCGACGGATGGGGCGATTTCGAGATCGAGGATACCGTTGAGGCCTACACAATGGTAGAGGTAGATCCAAATGAAAAAAAACAGTCCAAAAAATCTGAAAATTAACCAGGAAGTGGTGCGGGAGCTCTCCCGGATTATCCGTGAGCTCAAGGATCCCAGGGTCAACATGATGACGTCCGTTATGGACGCCTATGTCGCCCCTGATCTCAAGACATGTCGCGTCTATGTCTCGGTGATGGGAAATGAAAAGGAGCAGAAGGAGACGATGGAGGGACTTGCGTCCGCCAAAGGCTTTATCCGCCACGAGCTGGCTGAACGCCTGAATCTTCGAAATACGCCGGATCTGGATTTCCGTCTGGATCATTCCATCGAGAGAGGCGTAGAGATGTCCAAACTGATCGATGAGGTGCGCTCAAAGGACGAAAAAGCTCATGAAGAGAATTGAAGATGTTTTAGATTCGTCGATTCATACAATCGGCATTGCCGGCCATATCAATCCGGACGGGGACTGCATCGGCAGTACCACGGGTCTCTACCTTTACATCACGGAAAATTATCCTGAGTACCAGGTGGATCTCTATCTGGAGGAGCCCAAACCGCTGCTCCAGACGATGACGGCCTATGATAAGTCCATACATGAGGTCAATGAGCCCAGGGCGTACGATCTCTTTATTACCTGTGATACAAGCGAAAAGCCCCGCATCGCCCTGGCGGGAGGGCTCTTTGAGCAGGCGAACAAGACGGTCTGCATTGACCATCACGTCAGCAATCCGGGATTTGCGCAGGTCAACCACATCGTTGCGGATGCCAGTTCCTGCGCGGAAGTTCTGGCCGATCTCATGGATCCTGTGAGGATCTCGGTCAACACGGCGACCAATCTCTATACAGGGATTGTCCATGACACAGGCGTCTTCCAGTACACAAATACGACGCCCCACACCATGGAAGTGGCGGCTGGCCTTATGAGAAAAGGCGTCCGCCACAGCCAGATTATTGACCGGACATTTAATATCCGCAGCTATGACCAGAACCGTATCCTGGGCTATGCCCTGGAGAAATCAGAACAGCGCCTCGGCGGAAGACTTGTTGTTTCTTCTCTCACGATTCGTGAGATGAACCGCTACGGGGTCACTCTGAAGGATCTGGACTGCATCGTCTCCCAGCTCCGCCTGACCGAGGGAGCGGAGGGGGCTGTCTTTGCCTACGAGAAAGAGCCGGGAATCTTTAAGATCTCCCTGCGCAGCAACACCTATCTCGATGTCGCGAAGGCTGCGGCCGAGTTTGGCGGCGGCGGCCATGTGCATGCAGCCGGTTGTACTCTCAAAGGAGAGGCCAATGAAGTGCTCCGCAAGGTTGTGGATGTCCTTGAGGACTATATGGAGGAGCCATGACCAATGGAGTTGTCAATGTAAGAAAAGAGAAGGGCATGACTTCCTTCGGTGTGGTCGCCCGACTCCGCCGCATCTTTGGTCAGAAAAAAATCGGTCACACAGGAACGCTTGACCCGGATGCGGAGGGAGTTCTTCCCATTTGCCTCGGCCGGGCTACCCACCTGGTTGAGGATCTGAGCCGCGGGACCAAGACTTACCGGGCAGTTCTGCTCCTGGGAGTGGAAACCGATACCCAGGACATAAGCGGAACGGTTCTTCTGGAAAAAGAGGTCACTGTGACGGAGGAAGAGGTCCGTGAAGCCATTTTTTCTTTCCAGGGAAAGCAGAAGCAACTTCCTCCTATGTACTCTGCAGTCAAGGTCAATGGGCAGAAACTTGTCGACCTGGCCAGACGGGGCATTGAAGTGGAGAGAAAGGAACGGGAGGTTGAGTTCTCTGAGATCAACATCCTCTCGGTCGACTTTCCCCGGGTCACATTCGAAGTGACATGCAGCCACGGAACTTACATCCGTACCCTCTGTCATGATATTGGGCAGAAATTGGGCTGCGGGGCCTGCATGGAATCCCTGCTTCGCCTTCGCGTGGAGGATTTTACTCTTGAGGATGCTCTGACTGTTGATGAGATCGCCAGAAGGAAAGCGGAAGAGGACGCTGAAGGACGCACAGACTACTCCTTTGTGAGAAAGATCGATTCCTTCTATGGGGATCTGGTGCCTGTGCAGCTCCCGGAGGCTCTTGTCGCCTCAGCTGTCAACGGCAATTCCCTTGATGTGGGAGAGGTTCCGTCGGCGCAGAGCCTCGCAGTGGGAGAGAGAATGAGGCTTTACACTCCTGAAAATGATTTTGTCGGTGTCTATAAGAGAGGGACCAATAAAATCAGACTTGTACGTTATTTTTATGAGAAGGAGAATCATGCTGACTCAAAATGACCTGAATACGGATTCCGGCTGCCCGACATGTGTTACGATCGGCAAGTTTGACGGGGTTCATCGCGGACATCAGATGTTGGTCAGAAGGACTGTCGAGGCGGCAAGGGCGATGGAAAGTGAAAGCCCCGCCAAAGCGGTTCTCATTGCTTTTGACGCGAGAGGGGAGTCTCTTCTCACAAAAAAGGAGCGCCGGAGAATGCTCGAAGACATGGGAATTGACCTTCTCATTGAGTGCCCTCTGGGACCGGAGATCTTTCATATGGAGGCGGAGGACTTTGCTGAGAAGATTCTCTTTGGCCGCCTCCACGCAAAGCGGGTCGTTGTCGGTGAGGACTTTCATTTTGGTTTTGGCCGCAAAGGGACACCGGCCCTTCTTCAGAAGGTCGGGGAAAGATGCGGCTTTGTGACAGAACCCATCCCCGACCTCATGGACGGCAGCCAGAAGATATCAAGCACGGTCATCCGTTCTGAACTGAAGAGCGGCCATATGGAGAGAGTGGAGGAACTGCTCGGCTATCCCTACTACATGACAGGTCCTGTCGTCCATGGAAATGAGCGTGGCCGCACGATCGGCATTCCAACGGCCAATATCCTCCCGGGGGAGGGAAAAATGCTCCCTCCCTTTGGAGTCTACACGTCTGTCGCAGCGATTGGCGGCAGGCAGCTCACCGGCATGACGGACATAGGGACGAAGCCCACCGTCGGGGGGACACGGATCGGCGTTGAAACGTATTTTCATGATTTTTCAGGCAATCTCTACGGGAGGCGGATCAAGGTGGCCCTGAAGCATTTTACACGTCCCGAGGAGAAATTTGCCTCCTTCGAGGACCTGCACCGCCAGCTCCTCAAAGACAAAGCAGAGAGCCGCGCTTATTTTCATCTTGATTTCTGAATTCTGGTATGGTAGACTATAAAAGCTGTCGCTTTGACAGAAGGTACCGTCGCTTTCGTGGATGGAGACTCCAACCGCTGCGCAAGTGACTGGCGAATATTTTATTTTTCTATAAGGAGATTCAAAATGATCATAAAAGAGAAAAAAGCAGAAATCATGAAGGAGTATGCAAGAACTGAGGGAGATACAGGTTCACCCGAGGTTCAGGTTGCTGTCCTCACAGAGAGAATCACAGAGCTTACCGCTCACCTCAAGGAGAACCCGAAGGACTTCCATTCCAGACGCGGTCTTCTCAAGATGGTCGGCCAGAGAAGAAATCTTCTTGGATATCTCAAGAAGAAGGATATCAACAGATATCGTGCTCTGATTGAGAAACTCGGACTCAGAAAATAATGCTGTTTTTCGGGGCTGTCGCATGTTACGTGGGACAGCCCTTTTTGTGTAACAAAGGTTACCAGGGAAAGCCCAATCGGGCAGAAGGAGAAGAATGGGAGATTTTAAGAGCTATTCAATGGAAATCGGCGGCCGCACTCTGACGGTCGAAATTGGCAGAGTTGCCAAGCAGGCAAATGGCGCATGCTTCATGCACTACGGTGACACAGTTGTCCTGTCCACCGTCTGTGCATCCAGAGAGCCGAGAGAGGGCGTGGATTTCTTCCCGCTTTCTGTTGACTTCGATGAGAAGATGTATGCTGTCGGCAAGTTCCCGGGCGGCTTCAACAAGAGAGAGGGCAAGGCCTCCACGCACGCGATTCTCACGAGCCGCGTGATCGACCGCCCCATGCGTCCTCTCTTCCCCAAGGATTACAGGAACGATGTCACGATCAACGCCATGGTTATGTCCGTTGACCCGGCGTGCGATCCGGAGATTCCGGCAATGCTGGGAAGCGCCCTGTCCACATCCATTTCCGATATCCCCTTTGACGGCCCCTGCGCTATGACGCAGCTGGGTCTTGTTGACGGCCAGTGGATCATCAACCCGGGCTATGAGGAGAAGGCCAAATCCGAGCTTGCTCTCACAGTCGCTTCCACCCGCGAGAAAGTGATCATGATTGAGGCCGGTGCCAGGGAGATTCCTGAGGACAAGATGATCGAGGCCATCTATGTCTGCGACGAGCAGAACAAGAAGATCATCGAGTTCTTCGACAGGATCATCGCCGAGTGCGGCAAGCCCAAGCATGACTATGAGCACTACACAGTTCCTCAGGAGCTGAACGATGCCCTCTATGAGGTCTGCCCTCCGGAGGAGATGGAGAAGGTTGTCTTCACAGACGACAAGCTCACCCGCGAGGATAATGTCGCGGCAGTCAAGGAAAAGTTCGCTGAGAAGTATGGTGAAAATGAGGAGTGGATGGCCCTCATCGACGATGCTCTCTATCAGTATGAGAAGAAGACCGTCCGGAAAATGATTCTCAAAGATCACAAGCGTCCGGATGGCCGCGCCATCACAGAGATCAGACCTCTTTCAGCAGAGATCGACCTCATCCCGAGGGCTCATGGCTCCGCTATGTTTACCCGTGGCCAGACACAGATCTGCGATGTCGTCACTCTGGCACCGCTCTCCGAGGCACAGAAGGTGGAAGGTCTTGATCCATTTGAGACCAGGAAAAGATACCTGCATCAGTACAATTTCCCGTCCTACTCCGTGGGCGAGACAAAGCCGTCCAGGGGACCGGGACGCCGCGAAATCGGCCACGGTGCTCTGGCTGAGAGAGCCCTCATCCCGGTTCTTCCGACTGAGGAGGAGTTCCCGTACGCCATCCGCGCCGTATCGGAGACATTCGAGTCCAACGGCTCCACGTCCCAGGCATCGATCTGTGCTTCCTCCATGGCCCTCATGGCAGCAGGCGTTCCGATCAGGAAGCCGGTTGCCGGTATCTCGTGCGGTCTTGTCACAGGGGAGACGGATGATGATTATATCATCCTCGCCGATATCCAGGGTCTTGAGGATTTCTTCGGCGACATGGACTTCAAGGTTGCCGGAACTCATGACGGTATCACAGCCATTCAGATGGATATCAAGATCCACGGTCTTACCCGCCCGATCGTCGAGGGTGCCATCAGGCGCGCTAAGGAAGCCCGCGAGTACATCCTGACCAATGTCATGGAGAAGTGCATTCCGGCACCGCGCAAGGAGCTGTCCAAGTATGCTCCCAAGATCATTCAGATGAAGATTGATCCGGAGAAGATCGGTGAAGTTGTCGGTCAGAGAGGCAAGACGATCAATGCACTCATCGACATGTACAATGTCCAGATCGATATTGATGATGACGGTTCTGTCTCCATCAGCGGCACAGACATGGATCAGATGAGGAAGGCACAGGAAGCTATCCACATCATTGTCTCTGAGTTCGAGAAAGGTCAGATCCTGACCGGCAAGGTTGTCTCCATCAAGGAGTTTGGTGCATTCCTTGAGTTCGCACCGGGCAAGGAAGGTATGGTTCACATCTCCAAGATTGCCAATACCCGCATCAACAAGGTGGAAGATGTCCTTTCCCTCGGCGATGTCGTCCGCGCCATCTGCCTGGGCAAGGACAAGATGGGCCGCGTAAGCTTCTCCATCAAGGACTGCCCCAAGGATGACACAGCGTCCATTGACATGGGCCGTGTTGTTGCGTCTGCAGATCCGCAGTAAAGTTTATAAGCGCAAAAAAGGCTGCTGTACCTCATCGTACGGCAGCCTTTTCGCTTCTTCGATGTTCCCGGGACCTCGACCATCGTGAGCTGATCCCGTGAACGAGAGATTTTTCAATTTTCGGTAACTGTTCAGCAGGCCTGACGAAGGCGCGATAAAAAAGCACTTCCGAAGTGGA
>OMTP01000305.1 GCA_900313955.1 uncultured Lachnospiraceae bacterium
CACTTCGGAAGTGCTTTCCACATGGCGCCTGTTGGCCAACGTGTGAACTGTAACGCGCCGGGGTGCCCCGTGAACTGTAACCCAAAAAAAGCTTGCACATGTGAGGCGCGAGCGGTAAAATAGAATGCGTTATGGGGATGTGGCTCAGTGGGAGAGCGTTCGGTTCGCATCCGAAAGGTCGAGGGTTCAAATCCCTTCATCTCCATTTCGCATCCGAAAGGTCGAGGGTTCAAATCCCTTCATCTCCATTTCGCATGATATGCGTCTGTAGCTCAGTGGATAGAGCACCGGATTCCGGTTCCGGGTGCGCGGGTTCGACCCCTGTCAGACGCGCTTGGCTGGTCAAATGCGTGAGGAAGCGGGGAGCTTCTCCGCTGACCAGCTTTTTTCTATTGAGAGACAAAAGGGGGAGATTTTATGAAGGGGAGAGGCAGTCGATTCCTGTGCATAACCCTGATCTGGGCTCTGCTTATGGGGAGCCTGGGAGGAGTGCAGGCATTTGCCGCCGGGACATTTTCCGATGTGAGAGACGGGGCGTATTATGCCGGAGCAGTCAGATGGGCTGTCGCGGAAGGGGTCACGAGCGGCACAGGGAGCGGACATTTTTCGCCGGGAAAGGGATGCACGCGTGCCCAGATCGTGACGCTTTTATACCGGGTCATGGGAGAGCCGCAGAGCACGGGGAGAGTCGTATTTCAGGACGTAAAATCTTCAAGCTACTACTTTGATGCGGTCGCATGGGCCGTTGAGGCGGGCGTCACAAAGGGCACGGACGAAGAACATTTTTCGCCGAACAAGGTGTGCACGCGCGGGCAGGCTGTGACATTCATCGAGAAAGCCATGAGCAGCGAGCTGCCGGATACGACGGTCGGCAACCCCTATAAGGATGTCAGGGCGACAAAGTATTTTTACTGCGCTGTCCTGTGGGCGAGCGAGAACAAGGTGGCAAGCGGCACGGCGGCGGACAGATTTTCGCCCTATCAGGACTGTACGCGCGCCCAGATCGTCACCATGCTCTACAACGCCGCCATGGCGATCGAGAAGAACGAAAAAGAGAAGACGACAGTCAGCTGCACCATCGACGAGGCGAAGATTGTGGAAAATGAAGCCGGCCGACAGGTAAGCGTGCATGCAGCCGTAAAGACCCTCTCTGAAAATGCGATGACATTCGGACTCTTCGCCATGGAACCCTATGAGACCGACACGAAGGGCAAGACGCCGGTGGCGACCATGGAAAATGTCGGCTCGGACGTGACCTTCCTTGTTCCCCTGAGGAAAGGCGAGGAAGATTCTCTTCTGCAGAAAAAACTTGTCGTATGGCCGGTGAGCGCCGGTGAGGGCATCACGGTTGTCGCCAATGACTTTTATATCACAAATCCTGAGGCGGCCGCCGACAACACCGAAGCCTATCCGGTCTCTGCGCGCGGCACTAAGAAGGGGCTCAAAGCCTGGACAAGCACCGCAGATGTGGCCATGGCAAAACAGCTGAATGCAAGCCATGTGGCCATCGATGTCGATCTGGGAACCCTCCTTAAGGGGACGGGGTACAGCTACACCTACGAAGGAAAAAAGTACGAGTTCAGCAGCGACATCAAGGGCTTTCGAGATGTCTTCAAAAAGTACAGTGACGAGGGCATCAAGACCTACGCCATTGTCTACATGGGCATCCGTGCTCCCAAAGAATACATCCTGCCGAGTGCGGTGAGCGGCAGCCGCTACGGCAAGGCGACCCTCTATGCCTGGAATACATCGAACGAGAACCGCAAGACACTGGAGGCCCTCCTCTCCTGCATCGCTGAGGCCTGGACCAGCGACGGAGCCCATGTCGGCGACTGGGTCTTCGGCAATGAGCTCAACAACGTGAGCGTCTACAACTATGCGGGGGACATTTCTTACGCAGAATATGTCGACCGTGTGTGCGAGAGCTATCGTATGTTCCATACGGCAATCAAGAGCACCTGCGCCAACGCCCGCACCTACCTCTGCTTCGATCACAACTGGAATCTGGCCCAGATGCCCGCCGGCTCTTACAGGGGCATGAAGCTTCTAAGCGACATAGCCGACGGACTTGCGCGGGAAGGAGCTGTTCACTTCGACGTCTCCCTTCACCCCTATCCGGTGCCCGAGCAGTGGCCCCGCATCTGGGAGCGCAAGGCAAATGTGACGGACACCTCTGACACAGAGATGTTTTCCCCTCTCAATGTCGCCTCCGTTGCAGCCGGCATCCGGGCCAGCTACGGCGACGACACCCATATTATCCTCTCGGAGACGGGGATTACATCCGAGGCAACTGTCAACGGCACCCTCACGAATATGGAAAATGACCAGGCGGCGTCGATTGCCTACGCCTACTATCTGGCCGAGTTCTCCGACAGCATCGACGCCATTACTATCCACAGGGAAATGGACCAGCCCGGAGAGACGGCCGCAGGCTGGTATCTGGGACTTTTCAGGTCTTCCTACAGTGATCCCAAGCCAGCGGCGGACGTCTTTACCTACATGGATACACCTGACTGGGACGCCCACACCCGCGCTTTCCTGTCTCTTATAAAGAAGGGGGACGGCACGCAGGCAGCTTCCTGGTCAGACATCGTCCCCGGCTTCGATCCCACGGCTTTCGCACGCTGATTGCATAAAGAGGGCAGGTATGGTAAGATGAACTTTATGAACCCGTATGTTTGGAGGTCATAGACATGGACAAATTCAGAGAATGGTTATCCGATAACCTGCGCTATATCCTCCTCATCCTGGTGATCCTTGCGGCACTCGTAGGCATCTTCTTCGGGGTGAGAGCGCTCACGCGCACCTTTAACGGAACCTCTCAGACAAATGATTTCAGTTCAGATTCAGTAATTACAGAGAGTCAGTCGGCTTCATCGGCGGGGAGCGCGATGAGTACCCAGGAAGCTGATTCCACATATTCGGGTCTTTCGGTGCAGGAGGACAATCCGCTTGTGGAGGATGCTGTTCCGGAGGTCACAGACCTCATTCACAGCTACTTCCGTGCTGTGGCTGAACAGGATGTCACAGCTGCGCAGAAGCTCGTCGACGAACTTCCGGACGACGAGCTGACCAGAATCCAGAACGCAGACGTCAAGTACAGAAATCTGACGGTTTACACGAAAAAAGGACCTGAGGCGGACAGCTATATCGTTTACGCTTATTTTCACTACAGGGAGGGGGACAGCGAAGTCACTCTGCCCGGCCTCAATCAGATGTATGTGAAGAAGAGTACAAGTGGCAGTGAGCAGATCGTGTTCAGTGGCTATGACAGCGCAACAAGCAGTTTCATTCAGCAGGCAAGTCAGGATGCGGACGTGAAGGCCCTTGTCGCAAAGGTGAAAGAGGAGAAGGCGAAGGCTGACGCCGAGGCCGAAGCAGCCTCTGCGTCGGAGACGCCGATTGCAACGAAGGCTCCGACCCCGACGGCGACACCGACAGCCGAGGCAACGCCGACGCCGACAGCCGCGGTGACTCCGACGGCAACGGCAACACCGGCGCCAACAGCAAAGGCTACGCCGACCCCGACGGCAACTCCAAAGCCGACCGAAGCGCCGAAACCGGCTGCGACGCCTGCGCCCGCCGTGCCGACAGCGGCTCCGGGCACCAGCGCCCACATCATCAAAGACTGCTTCCTCAGAAGCGGCCCGGGCTACAACTACAAAGTCCTGATCACTGTTCACGCAGGCGATGCTGTGACCGTCATTGAAGATTCATCAGAGAATGGCTGGTGGCATATCAAAGTGAACGGCACCGAGGGCTACGTTGGAAAATGGTTTGTGGGATGACCGGAACCTGAAAGAGGCGGTTCTATTTCGAGGAGCAGGGAGAAGGAACCTGCTCCATGTGCATTTTCATACAATAAAAAGAGGAACGTGACAATATGAAGAAGAAAGCCAGAATCAGCTTTTTACTCGCCGTAGTACTTACGGGGGCGCTTGCCGGAGACGTATATGCAGCTTCGGAAAGAGAGGCGGCGCCTCTGGTGGGCGGACTCGTTTTCGATACAGATGAGAACAATACGACGCAGGTCACAGGCGATGAGGAGATGGTGAATGCGGCTCTCTGTGATGAGGAGAACGCGGAGCCCCTGGTAGGGGCATCTCTGCCCGGTTCCTACAGGACAGAGAAGCTGACGGAAGTTTCCAATCAGGGCAACACCAGCCTGTGCTGGGCCTTTGCCTGCCTTGACAGCGGGGAGATCGGTCTTCTTGGCGACGGGGCGCTTTCTGTGTCCCAGAATTCCCAGCTCTTCTCGCCGGGACATCTGGCCTACGCCACCTATCATGGTAAAGGGGACACCTGGAAGACACTGGAAGGTTCGTCCTGGTGGAATTACGGCGGCAACACCATGATGGCGTCCAGTACACTTCTGCGCTGGTATGGTGCTGCCTTTGAGAGCGACTATCCGACCGTGAAAGACCTTAAACTTACGGATGCCCAGCTTATGGACTCGAGAACTCATCTTGTCAACTACATGCGCCTGCCCGAGGTAAATTATCAGACATACAACAAGTCGACGGGGGAATACAGCTACGCTTACAATACAGATTCCGCAGGCTGGAAAGCTGCCGTCAACGCCATCAAGCAGGCAGTCATGGACTATGATTCTCTGACGGTGGATCTGCTCTACGAGGGCATAGATCAGGCGACCGGTTCTCTCTACAGTGGCAACCTCGAGAACCAGAAGAATAAGCCAGACCATCAGGTCGTCATTGTCGGCTGGGACGACGCCAGGGTCACCCGCGCCTCCCGCCCAGGCGCCTTCCTCATCAAGAACACCTGGAATTCCAGCTGGGGAGAGAACGGCTACGGCTGGCTGTCTTATTATGACAGAACTTATGTCTATCCGACGGTCTACCAGATGGAGCCGACCGTCTCGGGCAACCATCTGGATGAGGACATCTATTACTACGATGGCATTGGCTACAAGAACTGGATGTACGACAGGAAAGACAAGCAGAAGATTTCTTCCGCAAATGTATTCACGGCAGATAAGGACGAGCTCATCGATGCGGTCGGCGTCTATCTCCATGCCAATTCATCCTACACAATTTCTGTCCTCACAAATCTGAAGGACGGGACGCCCAACACGGGCACTGTTGTGGATACGGTGAAGGGAACCAGGAAGTATTTTGGCTTCTATACGATCCCGCTCAATAAGATCATCCGCGTCGCCAGAGGGCAGCGCTTCGCTGTGACTGTCTCCTCGAAAGATACAGATGGCATCTATTACTGTTACTACGAGGGCGATCAGAATGAGCAGTGCGCCATCACCTGCGAGCGGGGACAGTCCTTCTATTCTTATGGTACCGCTCCCTATAAAGACGTCAAGGACTACCCCTATGAGCCGCTCAACAACGCCTGCATCAAGGCGTATGGAAATGCGGACAAGGGGCAGGATATTTTCCTCGATGTGACCCGGGCCAGATATTACTACGATGCCGTGCAGTGGGCGAAAAATGCAGGCATTGTGAGCGGGACGCAGGCGAGGACATTTTCTCCGAATACAAACTGCTCACGGGCTCAGATTGTCTCTATGCTCTATCGCGCAAAAAAGGATGACGGGACCATGGCCCTCAATACTCTGGCTGTCAATCCCTTTGCCGATGTGGCCAAGAACAAATATTATTATCAGCCTGTCCTGTGGGCGGCGGGCAACAAGGTGACGTCGGGGATCGGAGAGACGGAATTTGCGCCCGACAGCTCCTGTACACGAGCGCAGGCTGTCGCCTTTCTCTACCGCATGGCGGGCTCGCCTTCCGTCGGCGATCCGGCGACAGACTTTACTGACGTCAACGTGGACGCTTACTACGCAGCCGCCGTCAAATGGGCTGTCGCAGAGGGCATCACGTCCGGGACGACCGCGACGACCTTCGCGCCCAATGAGGCTGTGACCCGGGGACAGATGGCGACCTTCCTCTATAACACTTACGGGAAATAAGATGAACTGGTGCCTGTCACCGGACAATTGCGACAATTTCAGGAGGCTGGAATTGTCGCAATTGTCCGGTGACAGGCACCCCCGACTGGAAAGGAGATCGTGAAAATGAATGCGGAAAATGAGGGAAAGCGCCTCAATAAATATATTGCGGACGCCGGCTTTTGTTCCAGACGCGAGGCGGACAGAAAAATTGCCGACGGCAAAGTGAAAATCAGAAGAAAGAGCCGCAAAGACGAGCCGGAACATGAACCCGTGCGTGCATCTCTGGGAGACAGGGTCTTTCCGGGAGATACCGTCATCGTAGAGGGTGTAGAGCTTCAGAAGAAAGAAAAGAAGAAGGTTTACTATCTCTTAAACAAGCCGGTTGGCATCGTCTGCACCGGTGACCCTGATGTAGAGAATAACGTGATTGACTATCTGGGAGCCCGCGAGCGCGTCAACTACGCCGGGCGGCTGGACAAGGACTCAAGCGGCCTCCTCCTGCTCACCAATGACGGCGCTATGATTGATGCCATGATGCGGGCGAGCAGCCACAGAGAGAAGGAATATATCGTGACTGTGAACAAGGAGATCACAGACGACTTCGTCGATAAGATGCGCAGCGGCGTCAAGATTCTCCTCGATGACGACGCCCACCTGAGTGGAGATCATCCCAGGGGCATCTACGTCACGACCCGCCCCTGCCATGTGAAGAGGATCGGGGAGAAGAAATTTTCCATCATCCTCACGGAGGGCCACAACCGACAGATCCGCCGCATGTGCCGCGCCCTGGGGTATCATGTGACATCCCTCACCCGGGTCCGCCTCATGAACCTGACTCTCGGCGACTTGAAAGAGGGACGCAGCCGCCGCCTCACTTACGAAGAAGTCGAGACCTTGCGCAGCGAGTTGAGTTGAACTTGAAGCCGGGGAGAGAGAAGATGACAAGAGAAGAGTATATCGCCCTTGAGAAGAAGATGAGGGCGGAAAATGAGGCCTATGAGGCGGCCGAGCCCATTGTCTCGGATTATGAATATGATATGCAGATGCAGGCCCTCAAAAGAGCCGAGAGGGAGCATCCGGAGTATAAAAATGAGACGTCGCCGTCAGAGACTGTCGGCGCGCCGGTCAGGAGAAAGGCCGGCGTCACGGTTACTCACGATGTGCCCATGCTGTCGATTGAGGACGTCTTCACCAGGGAGGACGTCCTCACATGGGTTCATGAGGTGAGAAACATGCATCCCGATGCGAAATTTCGCGTCGAGCATAAGATCGACGGCCTGTCCATGAGCATCCGCTATGCGGATGGAAAGATGGTTCTCGCGGAGACCCGCGGCGACGGCTACATCGGTGAGGACGTCACTTTGAATGCAGGCGTCATCGACGACGTCGTGAAGGATCTGCCCGAGGATCCGGGTCCCTTCGAAGTCCGCGGCGAAGTCTACATGACGCTGGCCGATTTTGAGAGGACCAACGAGAATCAGGAAAAAGAGGGAAAGAAGACATTTGCCAACCCGAGAAACTGCGCGGCGGGGACGCTGAGGCAGCTTGACCCCAAAGAGACCAGAAAGAGGAAGCTCTCTATGTTCATTTTCAATGTGCAGAAAGGGCCGGACTTCCTCATGCAGTCCCATGACGCGGGGCTTGATTGGCTCAGTGAAAAAGAGGGGATGCCTGTGGTTCCGGGCAGGCTCTGCACGACAGATGAGGAGATTCTCAGCGCCATCGACGCTATTGGCGAGTCCCGGGGGGACCTGGGCTATGATATCGACGGGGCTGTGGTCAAGATCGATCAGATTGCCTACCGGAATGATTTTCCTGCCGGCGCCAAGTACTCGGCGGGACACATTGCCTACAAGTATCCTCCTGAGGAGAAGGAGACGGTTATCCGCGACATTGAGGTTTCGGTCGGCATGACCGGTCGGCTCAATCCTACGGCGGTTTTTGACCCCATCCGCCTGTGCGGGACGACCGTCAGCCGTGCGACACTCCATAATCAGGATTTTATCCGCGACCTGCACATCGGCATCGGGGACACGGTCATCGTCTACAAGTCGGGTGAGATTATCCCCAAGATCAGGGCCTCGGTCCCGGAGAAGCGGCCCGAGGGAGTCGTGGATTTTAAGCTGCCGGATTTCTGTCCGGCCTGCGGGGCCCCTGTCTACCGGGAGGAGGGAAGCGTGGATGTGCGCTGCGTCAACCCCGAGTGTCCCGCCCAGCTGGTCCGCCATCTCGTCAATTTTGTCGGCCGCGACGCCATGGACATCAAGGGGTTTGGTGTCGAACTCATCCAGAAACTTGCGGATGAGGGCTATGTAAAAGATGTGGCGGATCTCTATGACCTCAAAAATCACAGAGATGAGCTCATAGAGAAGGGAACTCTGGGCCGGGAGAAGAACACAGACAAGCTGCTTTCTGAGCTTGAGGCATCGAAGACCAAAGAGCCCTGGCGGCTTCTGGCAGGACTTGCCATCCCCAACGTTGGAAAGACCGGAGCGATCGGCCTTATGACACGTTTTTCCTCGATCGATGATCTGGCAAATGCCTCCGAGGAGGCCCTGACCGCCGTTCCTGATGTGGGAGAGATCACGGCCAGATGCATTTTCAGTTTCTTTAAGCGCAAAGAGAATGTCGGGCTCCTTGTACGCCTCAGGGCAGCCGGTCTCAACATGACTGCGGAAAAAGAAACATTTTCTACAGAGCTCCAGGGCCTTACTTTTGTCGTCACCGGCGATGTCGCGCATTTTAAGAACCGGAATGAACTGTCCGATTTCGTCAGGAAGCACGGCGGCAAAGTGGCCGGCTCCGTCTCCAAAAAGACGACCGCCCTCATCAACAATGACGCCAACTCCACATCGGGCAAGAATACCAGAGCCCGCTCACTCGGCATACCCATCCTCACCGAGGAGGAATTTCTGAAAACCTATCAGTTAAAGTGAAGCTTGCAGAAACCAAAAACAGGACGGTTCTTTTGGTCCTTTGAGAATATGGGAGGATTTTTATGCCAGTTAAAGTTTCAAAGAATCTCCCTGTAAAGGAGATCCTTGAGAAGGAAAATATTTTCGTCATGGACGAGGATCGGGCGATGCACCAGGATATCCGGCCCATCCAGATCTGCATTTTAAATCTCATGCCTTTAAAGGAACAGACGGAGCTGCAGATTCTGCGGGAGCTGTCCAACACGCCCCTGCAGATCGATGTGACGCTCATGCGCATGGGATCCCATGTGGAAAAACATACGTCGGAGAGCCACATGGCCAACTTTTATAAGACGAGTGACGAGCTGAGACGGCACCGCTTCGACGGCATGATCGTGACGGGAGCGCCGGTCGAGCTCATGGACTTTGAGGACGTCGATTACTGGGACGAGCTCGCCCGGGTCTTCTCCTGGGTCAACACGCATGTAACCAGCACCATGTACCTGTGCTGGGGCGCTCAGGCGGCCATGTATTACTACTATGGATACGAAAAACATCTGCTGGACCACAAGCTGTTTGGCATTTTCAGCCACAGGGTTTATAATCGGAAGACGCCGCTCCTCCGCGGGTTCGACGACATTTTCAATATGCCGCATTCGCGCTGGACGGAGACGGACCAGGAGTCGATGGCGAGGAGTGAGGAACTGACGATTCTGGCTCAGTCCAAAGAGGCGGGCATTGCCCTGTGCATGTCGGAGAACGGCCGCAAGGTTTTTAATTTCGGCCACCTCGAGTACGACCGCATGCAGCTGCGGCAGGAGTACGAGCGCGATAAGAAGAAGGGAGTTGACATTCAGCTGCCGCTTCACTACTTCCCGGACGACGATCCGGCGAGGCGGCCCTATCTCACCTGGCGGGCGGCGGCCAACAATATTTATACCAACTGGCTCAACTACTATGTCTACCAGTCGACGCCGTTCAATCTGGACGGGACGCCTTTTGGGGAGTCGCTGCCGGACAACTACAAGGAATAATGAGGAGAACATGATTTATGGGAAATAGTTTGACCGAGGTTTTCTCGGAAGTGATGGGAAAGGCCTTTGAGGCTGCCGGATATGATGCGGGCCTGGGTGTGGTCCGCGTGTCGGACCGGCCTGATCTGTGTGAGTTCCAGTGCAATGGGGCGATGGCGGGAGCAAAGAAATATCACAAGGCTCCTTTTATGATCGCTGACGAGGTCACAAAGAAGCTTCCCGAGGTGGGAGCGGACAGATACTTTACAGCGGAAATGGTCAGGCCTGGCTTCATCAATATGAATGCATCGCCGGCATATATCGCGGAAATGCTGAAGGAAATCGCTGAGGATCCATATCTGTCCATTCCTCAGGAGGAGAGTCCTGAGGAGATCGTCATCGATTACGGCGGCCCCAATGTGGCCAAGCCTCTCCATGTCGGACATCTGAGAAGCGCCGTCATCGGCGAGAGCATAAAGAGACTCTGCCGGGCTGTCGGCAATCATGTCAGGGGAGACGTGCACCTGGGCGACTGGGGGCTCCAGATGGGTCTGATCATCACGGAGCTTAAGCACACCCAGCCTGATCTGCCCTACTTTGACGACTGTGCGACGGAGTTCCCGGAGGAGCCGCCCTTTACCATCGGGGAGCTCGAGAAGATCTACCCGACAGCGTCGGCCAAATCCAAGGAGGATCCGGACTACTATGCGGAGGCCCTTGAGGCGACGCACCTGCTGCAGGAGGGAAAGCCTGGCTATCATGCGCTCTGGGAGCAGATCCTGAAGGTCTCGGTCGCAGATTTGAAGAAAAATTATGCCCGTCTCAACGTCAACTTTGATCTGTGGAAGGCAGAGTCTGATGTTCAGCCCTATATTCCGGATATGATTGAGAAAATGAAAGCGGACGGGGTCGCTCATATAGACGACGGCGCTCTGGTCATCGATGTCGACGAACCGACGGACAAGAAGATGATACCACCCTGCATTATTTTGAAGTCGGATGGTTCTTCCCTCTATGCGACGACAGATATAGCGACGATTCTCGAGCGCGAGAAGCTTTTTCACCCGGATCGGATCATTTATGTCGTCGACAAGCGGCAGTCCATGCACTTTGTCCAGGTCTTCCGCGCAGTCAAAAAAGCCGGGATTGGCGACAATAAGACGGACCTTGTCCATGTCGGCTTCGGAACCATGAACGGCAAGGACGGCAAGCCATTCAAGACCCGCGAGGGCGGCGTCATGCGTCTGCAGGTTCTGCTCGACGACATTGAGGCCGAGATGGAGAAGAAGATCTCCGAAAATCGCAACGTCCGCACCGAGGACGCGGAGAAGACGGCAAAGCAGGTCGCCCTGTCCGCAGTCAAGTATGGTGATCTGTCCAATCAGGCATCCAAGGACTATATCTTCGATATCGACAAGTTTACATCCTTTGAGGGCAATACGGGCCCCTATATTCTGTACACGATTGTCCGCATCAAGTCGATTCTGGAGAAAGCGGACATTTCCGTCACGGACAGAGATCTTCTGCCGGCGGCAGGAGAGGAGGAGAAGGCGCTTATGCTGGATCTCACCGAGTTCGGCAGCACCATTTTCGACGCCTATGAGGACCTTGCGCCCCACAGGATCTGCGCTTACATCTACAGAACATGCAACGACTTCAACCGCTTCTACCATGAGACCCGCATTCTCGCGGAGGAAAAGGAGGCAAAGAAGAAGTCCTACCTCGCCCTTCTGCAGCTGACAGACCGGATTCTCGAGAAGAGCATCGATATTCTGGGTTTTTCGGCACCGGATCACATGTGATGGAGTGCGGTTATCCCTATTCAAGGAGCATGCATTAGAAAATGGAAGAAAAAAAGAGGAATGGCCTCAATATCGCCATTGTTATTCTCGCTGTCGCCATCGTGGCGGCTGTGGGTGTCCTTATCGGCATGAAAATGGGAAGTGATAAGAGGGCTTCTGCAGGAAGTGTCTCTTCGGCGTCAACGGAGGAGGCTGTGAGCTCGACAGAAGAGGTTTCTTCGGAACCTGAGGCGACGGCTACGCCGACGGTCACACCGACGGTCACGGAGACTCCATCACAGAGTACAGTCACTGTGGACGCCGTCAGGGCTGCTGAGAACCGCAAAAAATCGGAAATTTTAAAGGGTGCCATCGAGGCGTGCATCGGCAATGTGGGGGAGACCTACGCCAGCATTCAGGCGGCGGCCGGTGCGGCGACGGCGACCGGAATCACACCGACAGTAGCGCCGACAGTCACGGTGCCAGCTGCGGCGACAGGGAAGACCGTATGCATCGATCCGGGGCATCAGGACCACGGCATGTCGGATACGGAACCCAACGGTCCGGGCAGCTCGACCATGAAGGCTAAGCTTACGACCGGAACTTCAGGCGTCTCCACCGGCAAAAATGAGTACGAGGTCAATCTGGAAGTCTCTCTTAAGCTCCGCGACCTCCTCGTTGCCCGCGGCTACAACGTTGTCATGACTCGCGAGTCGAACGACGTCAACATTTCCAACGTGGAGAGAGCCCAGATCGCCAATAACGCTAATGCGGACATTTTCATCCGCGTCCACTGCAACAGCGTCGACTCCTCCTCAGTTCACGGAGCCCTGGCTTACCAGCCGACGTCCGGCAACCCCTATCTGTCCGGTGATGTCATTTCCGGCAGCCAGCGGCTTGCTTCGATGCTTCTCAGCAATCAGATTGCTGTGACAGGCCAGCGGGATGCAGGCATCATCGACGGCGACGACATGACGGGCATCAACTGGGCCCAGATGCCTGTCACCATCATCGAGATTGGCTTTATGAGTAACCCTGACGAGGACCAGTATATCTGTTCCGAGACGGGAGAGTCTCAGATTGCCCAGGGCCTTGCAAACGGCGTCGACGCCTACTTCGCCGGATGACCCTGAAGACAAGGAGGAAACATGTGGAATACAGTTCTCTTTGATCTGGACGGCACGCTCACGGATTCCGGCGAGGGAATCAAGAAGTGCGTCCAGTACGCAACGGAAAAAGCTCTTGGCTTCACGGAGACCCGTGAAGAGGTTCTGAAGACATTTGTCGGCCCGCCTCTTCTCGACTCCTTTATGAAGTACGATGGCGTGACCGAGGAGGATGCAAAGCGCGCCATCGCGGCCTACCGCGAGAGGTACCAGACAAAAGGCATCTACGAGAATCAGCTCTACCCGGGCGTCGCTGAGATGCTCGCTGATCTCAAGAAGGCCGGCTACCGCATTGCGCTCACGTCCAGTAAGCCTGACCTCTACTGCCGCCAGATTCTCGGCTTTTTCGGCATTATTCAATATTTTGACATTGTTGTCGGTGCGCCTATGGACGAATCCCAGGCTGCCAAGCCCGCCCTCATCGACAAGACGCTGACCCGCCTCGCCGTCGGGGTCGACACAAGCCACGTCGTCATGGTCGGCGACCGCAAGTATGATATCGACGCGGCAAAGCAATACAGGCTGCACACGGTCGGTGTCCGTTACGGCTACGCGCCGGCCGGCGAGCTTGAAAACTGCGCCCCCGACGCCATCGTGGGCACCGTCGACGAACTCAGATTTTATCTTCTTCGCCAGAGAAATGCCCCGGATCCTTCACCCCGCCGCTCTTATTTCAGGCAGCAGGAGTACGACCAGAGAGGCACCTGCTCTCCCTGCGAAAATGCAGACTACGGCGGAGGAAGCCTCCATGGCGGAGGCAACAGCAGCGGAGGCTCCTATGATTATGGGAATGGTTCCACCCAGGGACCGGACGACGCCTACCGCCGCACCGATTTCGGCGGTCAGGGGTATTCTCACGGTGGCCAGTATGGCTACAGCGGGCAACCCCGCAGAAAGACAGGCAGAGCCCGCATCGTCTGGCACACGATTTGGCCGCTTGCACTTGCGGCGATCATTGAGATTGCTGTTGGTCTGCTCTATGGTGTCTTCGATTCTTTCAGCGGCCACACCCTGGATCCGAATTCGGCGGACGTGACATTTCTGCTGACCGGCATCATGGATGCTTGCTTCCTTGTCGTCTTTGCCCTTATTTTCAGGCAGGATGAGAAGAAGAGACGGGCGATGGAGCAGGAGAGCGCCCTCCTGAAGACAAGGGGATTCAGGTGGCTCGACGGCATTTTCACGGTCTGCGGCATGCTGGCTGTGAGCTTCCTAGGTGATCTCATTGTCGCAGGACTCACAAAAGAAGGCGACAGTTACACGGAATTCTCGAATCAGATCGCTGAGGAGCACATCGTCATCGCCATCCTGCTCATCGGCGTCCTGGGGCCCATTGCTGAAGAATTTCTCTTCCGCGGCGTCTTCTACCGCCGCCTGCGCGAGGCCACAAACATCTATGTGGCCGTGATCGTCAGCGCCGGCGCCTTCGGCGCCTTCCACGGCAATTTGTCTCAGGGTGTCGCGGCGGCGGTCATGGGCATTGCTCTCGCTCTTATCTATGAGCACTACGGCACCTTAAAGGCTTCCATCACGGCCCACATGGCTGTCAATATCTTCGGCGTCATCTCCATGCACTATGGTGCGGATGACATGACCCAGGGTCTGGTCGGCGCTGCTGTCCTCATTTTCCTCGTCGCTGGCGTCTTCTCCCTCTACCACATTTTCTGGGTGGACGAGAAGGTCAATCGAGTGTGATTGCCATTTCCGTCTGTGGGCTCAGATAGGAAACAAGCTATTGAGCCAATAGATTTCAAAATTCCCCGAGGGCACCCGTCGGCGGACGTGTGAACAGTAATCTGTGACGTTACTGTTCACGGGGGGTCACTTCGCCGCTTCGCACAAAGGCTTTCTTCCTTCACTTAGTAATTTTCGCCGCAAAAGCAGG
>OMTP01000304.1 GCA_900313955.1 uncultured Lachnospiraceae bacterium
GCGGCGAAAATCGAATGCGCTCCGGAAGAAGGCCTTTGTGCTCCGCGCCGGGGTGACCCGTGAACTGTAACACAGTTGCCTGGTGACTGGCACCCGTTTTTCTTTTGATGTTTCCTTCCCCACCGTTTTGGTGTATGATGTACTGTACACGTCAAGAGAAAGTAGAGATGAGCAAATGACAGTTTTTCCCCTGTTTGAAAATATTGACCGCAAGACGTTTCTTATTGTCGGCGGCGGAAATGTCGCCAGAAGGAAGGTGGAGAGGCTTCTCCAGTTCACGAATCGTATAGTAGTCATTGCGGAGGAGACGGACATATCTGGCGTCAAGGTGATCCGGAGGCCTTTTGCCCTCACGGATCTCGATAGGGGCGACTTTGTGATCGCCGCGACGGATGACCGGGAGCTCAATCAACAAATTGCGGGGTATTGCAATGAGCACCGGATACCAGTCAATGTTGTTGATGACCCGGAGCTCTGCAGTTTTATCTTCCCGAGTGTCGTGAAAAGGGGAGACCTGGCGATTGGCATCTCGACGGGAGGAACTTCCCCGGCCTATTCCCAGCTTCTTCGCAAGACGCTGGAAAGGAATCTGCCGTCCCAGATCGGGGGGATTCTGGAGCGCATGGGAAAGCTGCGCTCGGTCGTTCCTCAGCAGGTTCCGGAGCAGGAACGGCGGGCCAGGTGCTACAAGGAGATCCTGAGTGAGCTTCTCCTCTCCAACAATGCGACATCCGATAAGGAGATCGATGCCATCATCTACCGCTGGCACTATCATCTCGAGGAGGAGCGGGATGGGTGACTTCTCGGGTTTTGAAAATGTTTTTGAGTCCGGAAAATCCCTGACCGCATCTGAGATTGGTGTGTCGGCTGAAAATGCATCGGCGGCGCAGCGCCCGATCATTCTCGCCACCCGCGGCAGTGCGTTAGCCCTGGTCCAGGCGAAGGAAGTGCAGGAGCTTCTTGAAAAAGAGCTTGAGAAGCGGAAAATTGATCGGGCTGTCGAACTCTCCATTATTAAGACGCATGGCGATAAGGACCGCGTCCACGCCCTCGTCTCTATCGGCGGCAAGGGACTCTTTGTGCGGTCGATCGAGGAGGAGCTCATCGCCGGGCGGGCAGATATCGCTGTTCACTCGGGCAAGGACCTGCCCTATGATCTGGCGGACGGGCTCACTATAGCTGGAGTTCCCAAGGCGGCCGACTTCAGGGACGTCCTCATTTTCAGAAATGATCTGACGATCGATGATCTCAGGAAAATGTCTTCTCCTGTCATAGGTACCGGCAGTCCCCGGCGGCGCATAGAAATAAAGAGAATGCTGCCCGGTGCCAATTTCAAAGAGAATCGAGGGAATATTCCTACACGCATACGGAAGCTGAGAGAGGGACAGTTTGATGCGATTCTGCTGGCTCAGGCCGGGCTCGACCGTCTGCCCATGGATCTGTCTGATCTGACCGTGCATCCGCTTCCCACGGAGGAGTGTCTGCCTGCGGCCTGCCAGGGAATTCTGGCTGCGGAGTGCAGGGAAGAGGATGAGGAGATGGCGGATCTTCTGCGCGCGATCTCGGACTCGGATTCCCGCATGCGCTTCCTCATGGAGAGGACTCTCTTCACTGCGATGAAGGCCGACTGCTCCATGGCCGTCGGTGCCCACGCCGAACTGTTGCCAGGAGATTCTGTGCGCCTCACAGCCATGTATGAGGGCAGGCGGGCGGCTGCCACCGCCAACATTTGCGAGTGGCGGGCTGCCGCAGAAAACCTGGCGCAGAAAGTCATGGAAAGGAGCGAGGAATGAGAAAGGGTTGTGTCACGCTTGTGGGTGCCGGGTGCGGCAAGGGGATGATCACGGTCGCGGGTCTCTTGAAGATTCGGGAGGCGGAGGCCATTTTTTATGATGACCTGATCGATGATGATCTGCTCCTCGAGGCGCGCGAGGGCTGTGAATTTGTCTATGTTGGCAAGCGTTATGGGAAAATGAGCGCTCACCAGGACGAGATTGAGTCGATGATGATCGACCGTGCCCGCGCAGGAAAATGTGTCGTCCGCCTGAAGGGCGGGGACAGTTTTGTCTTCGGCCGGGGCGGGGAGGAGGTGCTGGCTCTTCAAGCAGCGGATGTTCCTTATGAAATGGTTCCGGGGATCAGTTCTTCGATTGCGGTGCCTGAGGTCATGGGGATTCCGGTAACGCACAGGCAGATGTCGCGGTCCTTTACGGTTGTCACGGGACACACGGCGGACGGGACAGGCGAGAGCTTTCAGGCTCTGGCGTCTCTTAAGGGGACGCTGGTTTTCCTCATGGGGCTCACAAGTGCCGGGGCAATCGCCGAGCAGCTCATGGCGCATGGGAAAGACCCGGAGACGCCGGCGGCTGTCCTCTCGCGGGGATTTTCACGCGAAGAAAAAAGATATGACTGCACGCTGGGGACTCTGGGGGAGACGGCGCAGAAGGCAGCTCCCCCGGCTATTTTGGTGGTCGGCGATGTCGCGGGTTTCCATATGGAGGCGACGAGCGTGGCTCCCCTTCGGGGAGTCAGAGTTGAAGTCACAGGGACGGAGCATTTTACGGCGCTCATGCAGGAGAAATTGCTTTCTCTTGGGGCGGATGTGGTGCGGACGCCCTGCCTGCGCATCCATCCCACGGTGGACGCCATTCCTTTTGATTTTACTCCCTATTCGTATTTCGCCTTCACCTCGGCGAACGGCGTCAAGCTCTTCTTCGAGGAGATGAAGAGGCGCGGCGTGGATCTCCGGAGCTTCTATGGAAAGAAATTTGCTGTCATCGGCACCGGCACGGCGAAGGCTCTTGCGGAGCACGGGATTCTGGCCGACTTCATCCCCAGTGTCTACACGAGCAAAGTTTTCGGGGAGGAGCTGGGTGCGAACATTCTGGAGGAGAAGGGCGGCACGGGATCGGTTTCGTCTTCCACTGCGGTGACGTGCTCCTCGAACGGGAGTGGGCGTCGGACGGAAACACATAGAATTCATACGGAAATGAGCCAGACCTTTCCTTGCGGGAGGGATTCGGATGCGGGAGAGGTTCCCATGGGGACCGGTATTTCCCATGGATCAGAGGGGGCAAATGTGCTCATCCTGAGGGCCAGAGAAGGTTCGCCGGAGCTTACGGAGGCGCTCGATCGGGCAGGCATTTTCTATAAAGATGTGGCGATCTATGAGACAGGGACATTTGCCTCGGAAGATCAGGAGGGAATGCCTGGGCACGCGGCCTGCGATTATGTCACATTTTCAAGCGCAGCCGGGGTGAGGGCGTATTTTCAGGAACATGCGCTCGAGGAGACGGCGACTCCGGTATGCATCGGCCCGGCGACGGCGGCCCAGTTTGAGAGGCTGTCAGATAGAAAGTATCTTATGCCGCCGGTTCACACGGCTGACGGTATGGTCGCTACCATTCTCGCGGAGGTGAGGGATGAAGAGCTTGATTGCTGATTTGAAGAGCGGGAATTTCAGGCATGTCTACCTCCTCACAGGGGAGGAGGTTTATCTGAGGGACTTCTACAGGAAGAAGCTGCTCGATGCCCTCCTGCCGGATATCAATTCCATGAACAGGAATCACTATGAGGGCAAGGGCTTAAATGAGGGAGCCATCATTGACCAGGCGGAGACGATGCCCTTTTTCAGTGCCAGGCGCGTTATTGATATCTGCGACTCGGGGCTTTTCAAGGGCAGTGCGGACCAGCTGCCCGAGTACGTGAAGAAGCTGCCGGATTACCTCTACATGGTCTTTACCGAGAGCGAGGTCGATAAGCGCAGCCGCATGTACAAGGCGGTCAAGAGTGTCGGCAGCATTGTGGAGTTTCAGGAGCAGACGGAGGCCACGCTCACGAGATGGGTTCTGAAAATGCTGGGTGATGCGGGGCTCAGGATTCGTCAGAATGATATGAGCTATCTCCTCAGCCGCACGGGAACGGACATGGCTCACATACAAATGGAGGTAAACAAGGTCATTTGCTACTGCCACGAGAAGGGACAGAATGTTGTCGACGTGGGCGTCCTCAATGAGGTCACGACGGAGCGGGTGGAGAACCGCATTTTCGACATGGTGGCGGCGGTCACATCCCACAATAAGCAGCTGGCCCTCGATCTCTACGCGGATCTTCTGACGCTCAAGGAGCCGCCCATGCGGATTCTTTTTCTCATCGGCCGCCAGTTCCAGCAGCTGCTTGTCATCAACGAGATGTCCGCCGCCGGACACTCGCCGTCGGAGGTCGCCAGTGCCGCGGGTATGCCTCCCTTTGCGGTGCGCAAGAACCTGCCGGTCGCCCGCAAGTACACTCCGGAGGGCCTTCGTCAGCGGATCGCCTACTGTGTGAGTCAGGAGGAGGCCGTCAAGACGGGCGCCATGAACGACCAGCTGGCCGTCGAGCTTGTGCTGGTCAGGCTCAGTACGACGTGAGGTGCAGGCAAGGCACAGGAAGTCCAAAAGCGGGAGTGTGCCTCACGCATGGAGTTACTGTTCACGGGTGGGTCACTTCGCCGCTTCGCACAAAGGCCTTCTTCCTTC
>OMTP01000296.1 GCA_900313955.1 uncultured Lachnospiraceae bacterium
GGCGCTGAACGTCCAGTGGACGTTCGAAGAGCAGCCGACCGAAACGGAGTGTAGAGTGTTTTTCCCGAAGCAAGAATGCCCTACTGAATAGTTACCAAGTGAATAAAATCTAAAGAAAGAGAAAATGAATCCAATGTATGATTATCTGATTGTCGGTGCCGGACTTTACGGCGCTGTCTTCGCTCATGAAGCCAAAGAACACGGCAAGTCATGCCTCGTCATTGACAAGCGGCCGCAGATCGCGGGAAATGTCTACACAGAGGAAGTGGAGGGAATCCAGGTCCACAAGTATGGCGCCCACATCTTCCACACCAACAACAAGAAGGTCTGGGACTATGTGGGCCGCTTCGCGACCTTCAACCGCTTCACAAATTCGCCGGTCGCCAATTACCACGGCGAGCTCTACTCCCTGCCCTTTAATATGTACACCTTCAACAAGATGTGGGGCGTCGTGACGCCGGAGGAGGCGAAGGCCAAGATCGAGGAGCAGAAAAAACAGGCTCATATCACAGAACCCAAAAACCTCGAGGAGCAGGCGATTTCCCTCGTCGGGACGGACATCTATGAGAAGCTCATCAAGGGCTATACGGAGAAGCAGTGGGGACGCCCCTGCAGCGAGCTGCCGGCATTTATCATCAAGCGCCTGCCGGTGCGGCTCACATTTGACAACAACTACTTCAATGCCCTCTACCAGGGCATCCCGGTCGGCGGCTACACCAGGTTCGTCGCCAACATGCTGGACGGCATTGAGGTAAGAGTGAATACAGATTATCTGGCTGACCGCGAGGCCTTCGACAAGATGGCAGAGCACGTCATTTACACGGGACCGGTCGATGCATTTTTCAATTATTCCCTGGGCACTCTTGAGTACCGCTCCGTCCGCTTTGAGACAGAGCTCCTTGACATGCCGAATTTTCAGGGAAATGCAGCCGTCAACTACACGGACCGCGAGACGCCGTGGACCCGCATCATCGAGCACAAATGGTTCGAATTCGGCAAGGATGCAAATGGCAATGACCTTCCCAAGACAGTCATCAGCCGCGAGTTCTCTTCTGAGTGGAAGCCGGGGGACGAGCCCTACTATCCGGTCAACAATGAGAAAAATACAGCGCTCTACAACAAGTACAAGGAGCTGGCCGATGGGGAGACAAAGGTCACGTTCGGGGGAAGACTCGGCACCTACAAGTATTATGACATGGACCAGGTCATCGCGACAGCACTTGATGCGGCAGAAGCCCTGCTTGGATGAGGTTAATCATGGAAGAACATACCGGTTTTGTGCTCCACGGCGGAGTGCTCTACAGCCAGGATAAGGATACGCTGGTCTCTCTGCCGGATGCTTATGTGGTGTGCGTAGACGGAGTGAGCCAGGGAGTCTTTGAAGAGTTGCCGGAGGAATTTGAGAACCTGCCCATGGAGGACTGCTGGGACAAGGTCATCGTGCCGGGGTTTGTCAATCTGGGCGTGCATGCGCCGGGATATCAGATCCGGGGGCTCAGCACGGAACTTGACGACGAGACCTGGCGGGATGGCGTCCTCTTGCCGGAGGAAGAGAATTACAGTGATCCGACCTATGCGGCCCGGGCGTACGACATCTTCGTCGAAAATCTCTTCGTCGGCGCCACAACAAGAGCGGTTGTGAGCGGCACCCGCCATATGGATGCAACGGTGAAGCTCATGGACTTTCTGGAGGAAGCAGGGCTCGTCACCTTTGTCGGACCGTCTCTGGCTGATCAGGGACTTGCCGGGGAGTTTCTTGTGCCGGCAAAATCAATGATGGAAGACCTTGAAAAGTGGCTGGAGAGCGCGGGAGAGAAGTATGAGAGGACGTATCCTGTCCTCATACCCCGCGAGCCTCGCCTGTGCACAGAGGAGCTGGGTCAGATTCTACTGGATTTAAATGTGGGCTACGGAGCCATGAGCTCGCTTCTCATAGAGAGCTATCATGGGTTGAAGAGTGATCTTGCTCTTACCCGTGAGAAGATGGACCAGGGTCTTCCCGTCGGTCTCAGGCGGGGCAGCGGAAGATGCGGGGACATTTCCATCTTCTCGGCCATGAGAGACGCCATGAACGTTTCGAAGCTGCAGGCAGCTGAAAGTCAGGACGGAATGGAGCCATTTTCTTTCGAAGAAGTCTTCTACATGGCAACGCTCGGCGGTGGAACTTACTTCGGCGAGGTCGGATCCTTCGAGGAAGGCTATGAGTTTGACGCCGTCGTTATTGACGACTCCAACCAGGACACCCTCTACGAGTTCGAGCCCCGAGAGAGAATCGAGCGCCTGCTTGACTGCGCCGACGACCGCAACGTGGTCGGCAAGTACGTTCAGGGAAACAAGTTGTATTAACTGTCCGGTGCCTGTCACCGGACAACTCGAAAGGATACGAATGGAATTTTCAATCAGAGGACAGGCAAAGAAAAAAGAGGGGCTTTTGACGGAGGAGGAGCTGGCGAAACGCTTCCTCAACTGGCCGGACGCTTTCTATCAGGAGAGATCGCCAAAGATACGGCTGCAAATGCTGGACAGAGCAGATGAGCTTGGCCTGGCGAAGGAGGAAAATGCCCTGCGCCGTCAGATTCTTCTGGCCCGCTATCCGGCGCTTGCCAAAAAAGGGGCGGAGAGTCCGGACCTCTACCTCAGGGCGTGGATGGAATTTCGCTTTGAGGCGCATAATGCAGGCGGACCATTTGCCAGAAAGAAGAGGGCAGAGGCTCTGCAGGTCTTAAAGGACATGGGCTATTTTCAGGCGGAGACAGAGGAGGAGAAGCGCCTGCTCGCGCAGGAGATCAGTCATCTTGGCACCCTCTACATTTCCCTCTGCCATGAGGACAAGGGCTACACTTCTGTCGTCTTCGGCCTGGGCAGCCTCTCTCAGGACACCATTGTCCGCAAAATTGCGACCGAGTTTCGGAGTGTCGCGATCGACGCCCCCAGAAAGCTTAGCCTCGAAAAGGAGTGTGAGATCTGGACTCGTTCCCTTGTCTCTGCCTTCCAGGCATTGTATCCGGAAGAGGAACTGTAAAGTAGCTGTATCGCAGCTGTTGTTACAGTTCACACGTTGGCCAACAGGTGCCATGTGGAAAGCACTTCCTCCGCGGACATCCCCTATAGGTCCACTTCGGAAGTGCTTTCCACATGGCGCCCTGGGTGACCCGTGAACTGTAAC
>OMTP01000293.1 GCA_900313955.1 uncultured Lachnospiraceae bacterium
AGGCGGCGAAAATCGAATGCGCTCCGGAAGAAGGCCTTTATGCTCCGCGCCGGGGGGCCCCGTGAACTGTAACGATCTCATAGACCCAGAAGGTGTGTCAGGGCTCCTCTTGTTACTGTTCACTCGTCAGCCAGTTGCTGCCTCGAAAAAGCACTTCCGGAGTGGACCTTTGAGGGGTGGCCGCGAAGGAAGTGCTTTTTCGAGACAGTTCTGGCTGACCCGTGAACAGTAACCTCCTATTCACCTTCCCATGTGTTAAAATGGAGGAAGATTTAAGAAGGAGGACAGGTAGATGCTTCTTGAGATCACAAAGGGGACGGTGAGCCGCGGGGGAAAGCCGGTGCTTACAGGTTTTGACTTCGGTATCCGGGGGACGGAGAAGGTAGCCATTGTCGGCAGGAATGGAGCCGGGAAGACGACTCTTTTAAATGTGCTCGCCGGAGTCTGCCCTCTTGATCAGGATGAGAAGCACCCGGAGGCCGGGATGAAGTTTGCCAGGAAGGTGACGATTGGGATTGTCCGTCAGGACGCGGGTGAGGACGCCTGGAAGGTTCTCGAGGACGCTGTCCTCTCGGACTTCCTCGCAACCAATCGCGGCGACGCTTACAGTGCGGAGAAATATGCCTACGAGACGGCCTTCCAGAAAGGGATGACGGAGCTTGGCCTTGTTCTCACCGCCATGAAAAAGAAGATCGGCAACTTCTCCGGCGGCGAGCAGAAGAAGATTCAGATTCTGCGCCTTCTCATGAAACAACCCGACATTCTCCTCCTCGACGAGCCGACAAACCACCTGGATCTCGACACGACGGAGTGGCTGGAGGATCAGATCCGTCGCTACCCAAATGCCGTCGTCTGCGTCTCCCACGACCGCTTCTTCATCGACGAGACCATGGAGGAGGTCTGGGAGGTCTCCCATGGCAGACTCTCCCACTTCCACGGCAATTACTCTGCCTATAAAAAAGAAAAGGCATCTCTTCTGGAGAAGCAGTGGAAAGCCTACACGGCCCAGCAGGAGGAAATCGCCCGCGAGAAGGAGCTCATCGGGAAGTTCAAGCACAAGCCGAGGAAAGCCGCCTTTGCCAGAAGCCGCATGAAGATGCTTGAGCGCATGGACGTGATTCCCAAGCCCGAGGAGGATGACCGGGTCATCCATACGGGGGACATTCTGCCCGCTCAGAGAGGAAGCCGTAAAGTGGCCGACATGAAGGACCTGGTCATCGGCTACGACAGGCCCATTCGCACCATCACCTTCCGCCTGACCCGCGGCAAGAAAGTAGGCATATTCGGGGCCAACGGGACGGGAAAGACAACCTTCCTCAAGACCGTGGCGGGGCTCATTTCCCCCATCAAAGAAACGGTCCATGTGGGCGAACACATCGAGATCGGCTACTTCGATCAGCTGACCGGCGACATCCACTCGGAGAAAAATGTCTTCGACTACTTCCACGACCAGTATCCTGCCCTGCGCGGTGAGGACGTGCGCAAGTACCTGGCCGGCTACCTCTTCCGCCACGAGGACCTGGGCAAGGTTGTGAACGTCCTTTCGGGCGGCGAGCGGGCACGGCTTGCTCTCGCGGTCATTTTATACAGGCGGCCCAATTTCCTCCTTCTCGACGAGCCCACCAACAACATGGACATTCCCGCCAAAGAAACGCTCGAGTCCATTTTCCAAAGCTACAAGGGGACCATCCTCTTCGTCTCCCACGACCGGTATTTCCTGAGCCACGTCGCGGACTCCCTCCTCTTTTTTGAGCCCGGGGAAAATGCGCCTGTCCTCTACTACCCCTTCGACTACAGCCATTATCTCATTCAGAAGAGGAAAATGTCCGATGGCCAGGATCCTGCCGGCATGATTTCAGCCGAGAATCAGCGCCTGACCGAGGGCATCCGCGCCGTGCCCAAGGGGTCCAGCCTCCTGGGTCACGAGCTCTCGACCGAGGCTCTCTACGAGAGTTGGCAGTACGATCTCAACCGCCCCGGCCGCGAGCAGGCTGAGGAGACCTTTGCTGCTCTCTCGGAGGCGCTCACGAAGAGCCCAGCTGCCTACGAAGACTATCTGAAGTGGGTTGAGAAAAGAGCGGCACTCGAGAAGGCAGCCGACAACGCCTGCCGGACATGGACCGACAAGCTGATCGAGTGGTACGACATCTGGAACGATACGGACTAAACAGGTGCCTGTCACCAGACACTTTAGAATATTTTAAAATGTCTGGTGACAGGCACCCGTTCATTCTGTCCAATCCTCAAGTCTGATCCCGGCAATTCGGGAAAATTCTTTTGTATTGTGTGTCACAAGGATACCACCTGCTGCCATAACCGTTGCTGCAATCAGCATGTCATTTTCAGCATCGCTTCTCATGGAAATAACTTGAACATGTCTTTTTTTAGTGTGAGAAATGCATCTACTCCTTTCTGGTCAACAGCAAAAAATTCATTGTTTTTAACTTTTGTGTATGGTAGATAGGTTGTATCTCCAGATACCGGATAGGTCAGGTTGTCACAAGAGTCGCAATAAAATAAAGCATCTATATGATTCCCGGATTGGAGACGAAAGGCCGGTATGGATGGATCATCAGGAGAAATAACAGACTCAGATAAGAAGACAAGGTACAAAGACCCTTGTTTCATTGGATTAACAAATCCTGTATCAAGTGTCTTCTCTCCTGGATAAATTTTCCAGTGGTTAGAGGTAATATATATATCATCCCCAACATTAAGTCGATTTCCAGAATAAACCTTTTCGACAGTAACTTTTTGTCGTCGTCCAGAAAAGAAATTTTCCGGTTGAGCTTTAGGCGTGACTTTAATAATAAAGGGCGATTCTGGAAGCCGCTCTTTGAGGATCTGACAGTCATCTACTGCTAATGATGTGGGAATTTCAGCTACATAAAACCTGTCCATATAGTTTGCTTTGCTGGTAATGTCCGTATAACTTGCCTTTTTCGAAACTCCGAGTATTGCAGAGATGCCCATTATTACTGAAATGATAGCTGCATGAATAGTAAGCTTCAAGACTATGCTCTCCTTTCTGAATAGAGAGTACCATTTTTCATATAATATACATAATCCGTCAGAGAATAAATATCATTTTGATAATGGCTGGTTAGAAGAATCAGAGCCCCGCGCTCTTTCTCTTCAAGAATGATTTTATGCACCATCGCTACTGCGTCTTGATCCAATGAATTTGTCGGCTCATCCAGCATGATAATATCAGGTTTCTCCATGAATGCTTGAGCAATTGCAAGACGCTGTTTCATTCCCAGAGAATATTTAGCGTAATTGCGCTTATCATGCGGATCCAGACCAACCCGTTGAAGCGCATTTTCGATATCTGTACGGTTAATTTTCTTTTGAAAATGAGCCAAATATTCAAGGTTCTCGCATCCTGTCAAATCCGGATAAAGAGATACATTTTCTAAAAGAATCCCAAGATTAGGCAGTACTGAAAAGTCTTTTTTGAGTACTTTATCATCTAATAAAATGGTCCCACTTGAGATGGAAATTAAACCTGAAAGAGCACGGAACAACATGGTTTTACCACAGCCATTGGGACCTGAAAAACAATAGATATTTCCACTCTCCATCGTGAGATTGATATGTGATAAGATTACGTTTCCTTTTATAATTTTCGTGACATCGCAGGCAATCAGTCTCATACTATGCACCCCCAAATTCAGCATCTGTTACCAGAAAATCGTATTTATACACCATGATACTCCCAATCAATAGTATAAAAAGTGCAATGACGAATAAATAAACAAACGTAAATGATAATGACAGCTGTGTGTGTAAGGGATAATTAGTACCTATTACTGCATCCATTGCGATTGAATGCCATCCGACAATCAAATGAGATATCGGATTAATTCTTACCGCTAATGAATAAGATGAAATAGATTTTTCAAATAGTCGAAGTGCTGATAATAATGTTATCAGCATGCATTGACCACCAGCTACTATGATAAACGCGAACTCACTTCCCACAATAAGTGATATCAAATTAATTAGTAGTGCCATAGAAAAAATCCAAAGCCAATATATGGCAATATGAATGATAACCAATAATACGCCAATTTTGTCAACTATCAGATGATAGCGCAGTCCAGTGATTATTACAGCAAAAACCACCATCACACTTTGAAAAATGGCTGCCAAGATAAGGACAATAAAACACTCTTTAAAATACCAACGCAAGCGATTAGTTGTTCTTGAAAAAATATAGATACTGGCAGTACAAAAATCCCCATAAATGTACGTGCCTATATACATCTCAAATACCAAACAAGGCATTATTTTTACACTGTATAGCAATAATTCGTTTAGAGATATGCCAAGTTGCAAATTTCCTCTTGCTCCACTGAACTGCAATATTAAGTCGGAAAGTAAAATTTTATTCTGATAAGGATGAATAAAAATGAATGACATAAGAGCACCACTTAGCAGAGCCACAACGAAAGCTTTAGGGATTTTTTTCCGAATCATAATTGATCACCATTGCCCTTTAATAAGGCACAGCCTATAGATGCAAAGGTTAATATTACTAATAAAACACAGACGAAACGACCAGATTTGACAGAATCATTGAATAATAGAACATAATCATACCAGCATACAGAAATCGGAAGTTTAACGATTTCTGATAAATAAAATGAAGTATATACAATGACATAAGTAGGTATAAACGATAGAATTTTATATTTCGCCTTAAAAAAGGATGATATAGCTACTGCAGTCATTCCTATGACGCCGGAAAAGAATCCAAAGAATATGATTCCTACAACCGCGTAAAGATATTCATTCACAGAATACAGCCATGGGGCAAGATAAGATTGTCTCATCCTGATTTCATTGTAATTTGGATCATAAATACTCAAGCCTAAAAAGTCTCCGGTAGCTGACAATGGAAATGAGATACAGTTTAACAACAGCTCTACTAAAAACGGCACAGTAAATATAAAAGCAGTCACAAAAAATGTGGAGATAAATATATTTAGATAATAATTTTTTATGCCTATTCTTGAAATAATCAGTGTATCTTCTCTTCTCTGTTTTTCCGAAAGTAATATGGACCCGGATGGGCAAACAACAAGAATAGGATATAATTGAATCAATAATAATGCAAAATCCGCATTGTCATAGGTACGATTATAGCTTAATAAAAGCAATTTTACGGGATGATACATTTCAAGTCTATCCAATCCCTGAAATTCAAAGACGTTTGTAATAAAGTTCATTAGCACGATCACAAAAAGAGCATAAAAAGCTACGCCTGCTCCTTTTCGTTTCAGCATGAATGAACATTGCCGTTTAATGATTTGTATACTCATCGCTCACTCCTGACTTGATTTTCTAGTAATAGTGAAGATAGTAAAGCTATAATCACTATCTTCACTAAAACTAAGTTACGATTTCAGTAGAGGGATAACCGTTTAGCCGTGATAACTCACAACCGCATACGCAGGAGCACTTGTATTGCCTCTAAACTGAAATGTGACCGGAGATGCTGAGAGATATCCTTCCTTTATTTTAATTGAAGTAAAGCCTGTTGCACTCTCCTCCAGATAATATATTTTATCAGAAATCACTATCCCGGATGAATTCCTTACGCGACACTGAATAGTTGTAAAGTGATCAGCTCCACTATCAGGATAAACTGAATGGCAACGAGCGTATACATAGGAATAATTGCCTGTACGAGTATCTGTGCCCGCTGATTTCCACTCCTGATCCTTGGGAAGATAGATGGACTGACGATTAGTCCCGGCAGCAAAAGCCGGAACAGCTATGATAATAGCTATCATCATTACCACAAATGCGGACAGTATTTTCTTTGTAGTTTTCATGCAAAAAGATCCTTTCTATGTGGAAATGTCTTATAGTGATAAATAATCTTGAGAATTGCAGTACTATAAATGCATTACTTGCTAGAACATATGATATTGCTGTTCTTATACTGAAAGACAGCGGAGCTACTCTTACAACTTGATAGTTATTAAAGCTGTATACGCAGAAGTTCCGGCTCCTATACTGGCATAATACTCTACTAATACAGAGGCCTTCTGGCAATTATCTGCATAAGTTACACTTTTGATTGTAATAGTTGGGCTTACGTAAACCCAACCACCTGCATTAGATGCTGACCCATCTAATACACCGATAATCCTCCAACCAGATGAATTGCTTAAATCCTTAGCAACTGCAAATGTTAGTGTTATTTTTGTTTTATATGTATTGTTGATATTAACTGTGCGGGATACAGTTCTGTTGTGTGTCTCGGTGTATTCATCAATCACAGGCTTAGCGGAGATTGAATCAGCGGCATACGCCGGCATTGCACAGATAGAGATGCAGAGGAAGATGGATAAAATAATCCTTATAAGTTTATTCATAACTTTTCTCCTTGCGATGGCTTTATCTTCAAAATTGTCGATAAAGAAGATGATTATGAAGCTTCCATACAAAAAATTTAGCGACAGGATTAGAACACCATCAAGGATGCAACGATCCTTACGATATATTTCCCATTGGACGGCCCTCCTTTCAATGTATTTTTTCTCTTTCTATTTTCATGATGCAGCTTTGACCTTACAAAGATCTTACAAAAAACATTTTTCCATAAGTTTTTAAAAGTACAGCCATTTTTTACGAAACAAGGGACACAGCTACTGTTTCACCTGAAAGGTTAATCAGTAGCTATGTCCCTGTATTTTACTTGTTGACAGCTCAATTTATTCGTAGGCTTCTGCCCCGTGCAGAATCGGCAGGATCACAGTAAAGAGGGCTCCTGTGTCTTCCATGTTGTCGGCGGTGATGTGGCCGTGGTGGCTTAAGGCGATGGACTCTGCCATGTGGAGGCCTATGCCGAAGAAAATGTCTGGTGACAGGCACCCGTTCATTCTGTCCAATCCTCAAGTCTGATCCCGGCAATTCGGGAAAATTCTTTTGTATTGTGTGTCACAAGGATACCACCTGCTGCCATAACCGTTGCTGCAATCAGCATGTCATTTGCACCGATTGGCTTTCCCTTTTTCTCAAGATCTGCCCGGAGCCGGCCATAGAATTGTACAGCTTTTTCACCGAAAGATTCTGTCTCAAAGTAATGAACAAATTTGCAATAGAGCTGAATTGTTTTGTCATAATCATAGCTCTTTCTGGCTCCATACTCTATTTCTGCAAGGACTACCGAAGGAATGACAATCGACATGGATGGAACGCTCTGAAAATGGCTCATAACTCGCGGATATTTCCCATTCAGTGCATAGATGATGATATTGGTATCCAGGTAATATTTCATAAAACGAGTTCCTCCGGCGAAAGGTCTTCGGGTTCCTCATCAAAGCCAAGATTTGCACCCGTTCCAAACAATTCAAAGAATCCAGGAGCATAGGTACTTTTGGCATCTTTTGCTACATCAATGTTAGCTTCCAAAGGTTTACATCCTAAATTGTATATTTGATCAAAATTGAACCC
>OMTP01000292.1 GCA_900313955.1 uncultured Lachnospiraceae bacterium
CAAGGACAATTCGCCGCTGAGGACATGTTTTTCTCTCCGCAAAGAGCCCGTCCTGGACAGTTACAACATGGGTTACAAATCAGGGATCCTTCTCAGCCGGACAGGGCGCTGCCGGCGGTCTTCATGAGCTGCCTCTGAATAATCAGCACCATGCCCACGACGGGAAGGAGGGAGATCACAGTACCTGCCGCTATATAACCGGATTTTTCACCGAAGGAACCATAGATATGACGAAGCATTGTGGCAAGAGGATATTTTTCAGTCTCCTGAAGAACAATCTGCGGCCACAAGAAACTATTCCAGCTGTTTATAAAATCAAAGAGAGCAACGGTTCCTATACCGGAACTCATGCCAGGCAGAACCACATAACGGAAGATGTCAAAGGTGCCCGCCCCATCAATCCTTGCGGCGTCAAACGCGTCGCGGGGAATCATACGAATGGATTGGCGTAAAATGAGAATACTGAAGGGGTGGACGCACCCCGGCAGAATCGCTCCCAGCATCGTGTCCGTGAGATGCATGCGGGAAATCGTCATGTAATTGATAACCATACCGGCGGCCGCCGGAAAGATCATTGTCCCGATCAGGAGGGAAGTAATCAGCTTCTTTCCCGGAAAGTCCATGACAGCCAGGGGATAGGCGCACAGGGAGGAGACGAGGACGTCAATGAGTACGCTGCCTAAAGCGATGAGAACCGTGTTTTTCATGGTCACCGGCAGGCTCATGAATCGATTTAATCCGGTGAAGTTTTCCAGAGTCGGTGCTACGTTTGCGATTTGGCCGCTCTGAATAAAGTTGCTGGGCATAAAAGCCGAATAAAGAAGCCATGCAAAAGGAGCCAGGGCGCAAAAAGCAAGACCGATCATCACGACGTAATATAAGATTGTCTTGAAGGTGGATTTCTTTGCCTGTCTCATGCCATGTTCTTCCTCCTCAGGTAGACCACCAGAATGCCCAGCATAAGGAGATAGATAAAGATGGCCTGAACCGTACCGATGGATGCAGCGTAGCCAAACTGAAAGTCCTCAAAAGCCTTTCTGTAGGAGTAATAATTGATGACCAGCGTTGTATCGTTCGGTCCCCCCTGCGTCAGGATGTAGACAATGTCAAAGATTCCGACGGCATCGATAATGTTATTGAGAGTGCTGGCCCACACCAGCGGCTTTAATTCGGGGACAAAAATATAGCGAATGATCTGCCTCTCATCCGCTCCGTCGATGCGGGCTGCGTCTTCGATCTCCCTTGGAATATTGCTGATGCCGGACAGATAGATCATCATATAAAAGCCGACGGTCTGCCAGATCGTGATGAGCATGAGGCAGAGGATAGCGGTTCCCTTATTGCTGAGAAGCATAAGCGGTCTTGAAATGAGATGGAGGTGCATGAAGATCCTGTCCATAACGCCGTTGCGGATCAAATTGCCCCAGATAATGGCAATGGCAACCTGGGAGCAGATCGAGGGGACAAAGAAGATCGTGCGGAAAAAGAGGGTCCCCCTCCTTCTCCTTGCGCAAAGAAAGGCCAGAATAAGCGCCAGAATCTGCGTCACCGGCACGACGACAATAAAAAGAAGGGAATTTCTGAGGGATGTCCAGAATGCCTTGTCGCGAAAAGCCCGGATAAAGTTGTTATAGCCCACAAAGTGCGTCTCTCCGACAACAGAGTAATCCGTAAACATAATGTAAATGCTTGCGCCGATGGGCACGACGATAAAAACTGAAATCATGACAAGCGCTGGGAGCATATACAGATAGGCTTCCAGGCTCTTTTTTTCTGTTCTTCCTCCCATTTTCAATCATCTCCCAAACAGGTCATTGATTACGAAAAAGACGTGCTTACATTTCCCTCAAGCAGGTCATTGACCACTTTTTCGCAGTCGCTCAGCGCATCTTCCGTGTCGTCCCCGTTGACGATGACCGCCTGATAGGCATTGTGGAGGGCATCCTGAATGTCATCCTGCTCGGCGACGCCGAGAGCAAAATCCTTGGATGAATTGGCAGCCTCTGCGCTCATGGCGCTTGCCTGTCCCTCAAGAGAAGTCGTATCGGAGGCAAAGTAGGGATCTGCCGCCGCTTTTTTTGTCGAGGGGAAGATCGACACCTGCCTGCAGAACTCCAGCTGGTTTTTGTCATTGGTCACATAGGCGGCGAAGTCGATTGCCTCCTTCTGATGTTTCGAATCCGCGGGGACAACCAGGTTCATAAGGGAGTCGCGAGACAGCCCCGTTGACCCCTTGAGCGGTTCCGCCACCAGCATATGTTCGGCAATCTCCGGTCTGTTGCTTTTGATCGAATTGAGGGACGAACCTGACGAAGAGATGATGGCGAGATTGCCGGCCTCGAACTGGCTGAGTTCCTCATCCCAGTCGCCCCAGCCGGTTTTGGGAAGGATATCCCTGTCCGTCAGAGCCTTGTACTTATCGAGGAGATCCACTGTCTTCTGATTGTTGAAGGCGGCTTTGGTCTTGTCCTCACTCAGAACCGGAAGGTTCTCTTCCTGGAGCTGATAATAGAACTCGTCCGGCGTGAAGAGATAGGCTCCCGTCTTGTCTTTAAAGTCTTTTGCCATGGAAATGGCTTCGTCGAAGGTCGAGGGCGGCTGTGTGATTCCTGCCTTATCAAAGAGTTCTTTATTGTAGAACATGATATCGGGGGAAGCATACCAGGGAAATGCATAGACATGGTCCCCGAGTTTTGCCGAATCCCACAGGCTCTCCGTGTAGATGCTCTTCTGCTCAACAGATGCAGCCGAATTCAGGTCCACCAGTGTGCCTTTTCCTGCCAGAGTCAGGGCGATCTGGGTGTTGAGATTGACGACGTCCGGCGCGTTTCCACCCGCGATCGCGGTAACAAGCTTTGCCCGGATATCATCGTAGGGAAGATCGGTCCACTTGATGTGAACGCCGGGGTTTTCTTCCTCATAATTTTCGATCAGCTTCTCAAAATAGTCCTGAAAGTTGGCCTTGAGATCGATGGTCCAGAAATCCAAAGTGATAATATCCGAGCCTGCCCCCGAACTGCCACAGCCTGAAAGCAAGGTGACCGTCAGAAGTACACTGATGATGCACGCCAGCACTTTCTTTTTCATTTGCCTTCTTCCCCCTCAAAAAAGATGATCCAGCATTCGCAAAAAAACACGCTTTTTAGCTTCTTTGTATGGATTCGTCAATGATGTCGCGCGGATAATTCGCGCATTCATTTCATCTGCAAATATGGACCTCATTTTCCATCAGAGCTTCTCTGCCAGGATCTTTGCAATTCTCTCGCACGCGTGTCCGTCGCCGTAAGGATTGGAGGCGCGGCTCATGCTGTCATATTCCTCCTGGTCCGTCAGCAGACGGGAGAAAGCCTCGTAGATGGTGTCCTCGTCCGTCCCCACAAGCTTGAGTGTCCCGGCTGCGATCCCCTCGGGCCGCTCTGTCGTATCCCTCATGACAAGGACCGGCTTGCCCAGGGACGGTGCTTCCTCCTGGATGCCGCCCGAGTCTGTAAGCACAATCTCACAGCGGGCCAGAAAATTGTGGAAGTCGAGAACATCGAGCGGCTCGATCAGGTGTATCCTGTCCTCCCCACAAAAGACCTCGTCCGCTGTCTCACGGACAACCGGATTCATGTGAATGGGGTAAATGACCTTGATGTCAGGATGTTCATCCATGACCCGCCGGATGGCCCGAAACATATGGTGCATGGGCTCGCCCAGGTTCTCTCTTCTGTGAGCTGTGAGTAAAATGAACCGGCTCCCCTTCGCCCATTCGAGCTCGGGATGACTGTACTCTTTTCTCACTGTCGTTTTCAGAGCGTCGATGGCTGTGTTTCCCGTCACGAAAATGGTCTCTTCCTTCTTCCCCTCCTTGAGCAGGTTCAATCTCGCACGCTCCGTCGGTGCAAAATGAAATTCGCTGATGATGCTGACCGCCTGACGGTTGAACTCCTCGGGGTAGGGGCTCCTGAGATTGTAGGTTCGAAGTCCCGCCTCGACGTGTCCCACCGGAATCTGCAGATAGAAACAGGCAAGAGCCGTCACAAACGTTGTACTCGTATCTCCGTGAACAAGAACCAGGTCAGGACTTTCTTTTTCGAGCACCTCCCGGATGGTGGCCAGAATATCTTCTGTTATGGAAAATAAATCCTGTCTGGGCTTCATAATGGCCAGGTCATAATCAGGCACGACATCAAAGGCCGTCAGTACCTGGTCCAGCATCTGTCGGTGCTGTCCGGTCACGCAGACCCTGGTCTCAAAATGTACCGTGTCCGCTTTCAGTTCATTGACAAGGGGACACATCTTTATGGCCTCCGGCCGTGTGCCGAAGACGATCATGATTTTCTTCAAAGAATACTCCTTTTTCTGTTCTCCCCCGTGTGCCGGGGCAAGCATTTTTATGGCATTTTCACAACTTTTGTAACTGTTCAGCAGGCCTGACGAAGGCGCGATAAAAAAGCACTTCCGAAGTGGA
>OMTP01000291.1 GCA_900313955.1 uncultured Lachnospiraceae bacterium
TTCGAAGAGCAGCCGACCGAAACGGAGTGTAGAATGTTTTTCTCGAAGCAAAAGCGCCCTCCTGAACAGTTACCCCCTGTTTTTATTTATGAGGAAAATGCTGATGGCCATGAAGAAAAAGGCAGGTGCGGTCTTTGAAGCCTGGAGCGACTTCGACGTACTGAAGCAAAGGGAAAATACCCACCATGTTCGCATCCTTTTTGCAGCGGCGATTCTGGGTTCCCTGGGATCTATTCTTATACAGACACTTGGGACAAGGCTGGATTCTTATTATTCCACGTGGATGCTTCTTGTCGTGATTGTCCTGGGCGGCGCTTTTCAATTGGTGACGAAGGAGATGAATCCCGACAGGGGAACAATTTCCCCGGTCAATGGCACTCTCATGCTTTACATCTGGAGCTGTATCTTTACATTTACGGCTGTTTTGGGGGACACGCTGTTTACGCCCAAATCCCCATGCTTCATCAGCCTTTTCTACCTGACCTATCTGCCCCTCATGATTATTGACAGTCCCCTGAGAGTGGGGATTGTAGATGGGATACTGACGGCCTTTGCCTGCTTCCTGTGCGTCCTTTCCAAATCGGGCGGGATGCTGGAGGGAGATATTCTTCATCTCCTTCTTATCTTTTTTACGTCGATGACTCTGTGCTCGGCGAGAATCAGGCACATTCACATGATGATCGATCTCAATCAGAACGCGATGAGTTCTGCGGAACATGACAAGCTGACAGGCATCTACAACCGGCGGGGCGGTGAAAGTGCGATTCGTTCTGCCGTTGAGAATCATGTATGTGGCACCTTTATGATTCTTGATGTCGACAATTTCAAGCATGTCAACGACAGCTTCGGTCACGCCAGGGGGGACCGGGTCCTGAGGGATGTGGCAACACTGCTGAGAAATCATTTTCGCTCAACGGACGTGGTGATGAGAATGGGTGGTGACGAGTTCATCGTCTACTCGATCGGAAATGTCTACTATGAATCGGTGCGGAAGAAGATGAACCTCATTCACGAGGAGGCTCACCGGATCATGATCGATGAGGGCGCCAAAGAGCATGTAACTGTCACCATGGGCTGTGTCATCAACGACGGCACCTACCCTGATTACGAGTCTCTTTTTCAAACCGCCGACCGTATTCTTTACGAACAGAAGGACCGCGGCAAGGACAGCTACCAGGTGCTGAGTGCATCGTATAAAGTGTAAAGAAAAATTACTTGACAGGGCTGGCGGAATCGTGTATAGTAGCGATCATGGATAATTTATACAGGGAGACGCTTCTCTATGACTTCTATGGAGATCTCCTGACACACAGACAGAAGCAGATCTTCGAGGAAGTGGTCATGAATGACCTGTCCCTCACGGAAGCAGCCGAGGAGTTCGGCATTTCCCGGCAGGGAATCCACGATATGATCCGCCGCTGTACAAACACCATGAACGACTACGAGAGCAAACTGCATCTGGTCGATACATTTTTAGAAATAAGAAAAAAGGCAGAGGAGATCAAAGCCGTCTCAAAAGATGAGAAAGTGAATGAACTGGCCGATCAGATTCTTGCTCTGCTGTGACATCTGTTACTGTTCACTCTCCAGCCAAAGGACATCCTGGCTGAACTGTGAACTGTAACTGCCATTTTTTGAGAGGGCATACAACCAAAGGAGCAAAGCCTATGGCATTTGAAAGCCTGACAGAAAAACTGACCAATGTCTTCAAGAAGCTTCGCGGCAAGGGCAAGCTCTCTGAGAGTGACGTCAGGGAAGCCATGAAGGAAGTCAAGATGGCTCTTCTTGAGGCGGACGTCAATTACAAGGTCGTCAAGAAATTTACCAGGTCCGTCACTGAGAAAGCAATCGGTGAGGACGTCATGAATGGCCTCAACCCGGGCCAGATGGTCATTAAGATCGTCCATGACGAGCTGGTTGATCTCATGGGCTCTGAGATGACAGAGATCCCGCTGAAACAGAGCGGAATTACCGTCATTATGATGGCCGGTCTTCAGGGCGCCGGCAAGACGACGACAGCCGCCAAGCTCGCCGGTAAGTTCAGGGCAAAGGGCAAGCGTCCCCTGCTCGTGGCCGCCGATGTCTATCGCCCGGCAGCCATTAAACAGCTGGAAGTCAACGGCAGTAAGGTGGGTGTCCCGGTCTTCTCTATGGGCGACAAAGTGAGTCCCGTGGATATCGCAAAGGCGGCTTATGCCCATGCGGAGACAAATCACAACGACGTTCTCCTTATCGATACTGCCGGACGTCTGCAGATTGACGAGAAACTCATGCAGGAGCTCATCGATATCAAAAGCGCAGTCAGCGTCGACACTACGGTTCTTGTCGTTGACGCCATGACCGGTCAGGAGGCCGTCAACGTCTCCAAAACCTTCAATGAGGAGGTTGGCATCGACGGCGTCGTCCTGTCCAAGTGCGACGGCGACACAAGAGGCGGCGCGGCCCTGTCCATCAAGGCCGTGACCGGCAAGCCCATTCTCTATGTCGGTATGGGCGAGAAGCTGGACGATCTCGAGCTCTTTTATCCGGACCGCATGGCCGACAGAATTCTGGGCATGGGAGACGTCATGAGCCTCATCGAGAAGGCGCAGGCCAATATCGACGCCGAGGCTGCGGCGGACATGGAAAAGAAGATCCGCAAGGCTTCTTTTGACTTCAACGATTATCTGAGCTCTATGGAGCAGATGAACAAGATGGGCGGCATTGAGAAAGTTCTCTCCATGATGCCCGGAGCCGCCTCGATGGGCGACATATCGAGTGCCATCGATGAAGGGGCGCTCAAGAGAACAGAGGCTATGATCCTCTCCATGACACCCGAGGAGAGGGCCAATCCGGACATTTTGAATGTCTCAAGAAAGAACCGCATTGCCAGAGGTTCAGGGTGTGATATTGCGGAGGTCAACCGGCTGGTCAAGCAGTTCGGGCAGGCGCGCAAGATGATGAAACAGATGCCGGGCATGATGAAGAAGGGTCGTGGCATGGGTAACTTCGGTAAAAGAGGCGGCTTTAAGCTCCCCTTTTAACATAGAGTGTGGTTTATGGGCGTCCAGACTGGACAATGAACCACAGCGCAAAAGTAAACTTAAAATTGTTTTGGAGGAATGTTTTAAAATGGTCAAGATCAGATTAACAAGAATCGGCAAGAAGAAGGCTCCGCTCTACAGAATCATCGTTGCAGATGCAAGATCCCCGAGAGACGGCAAGTTCATCGAGGAGATCGGAACCTATGATCCCAATCAGGATCCGTCTGTCTACAAGATCGATGAGGAGAAGGCAAAGAAGTGGCTTGCCAACGGTGCTCAGCCGACTGCAGAGGTCGCAAAGCTTCTGAAGATTGCAGGAATTACAAAATAAGACATGGGCTGTTCCAGTGGGCACAGTTGAGGAGGAGCGCGTATGAAAGAACTTGTTGAGGTCATTGCGAAAGCACTGGTCGACCATCCTGATGATGTCCAGGTCACTGAGACAGAAGCAGATGATGAAATCAAGGTAGAACTTAAGGTGGCTCCGTCCGACATGGGCAAAGTCATCGGACGCAAGGGCCGGATCGCCAAGGCGATTCGTTCCGTGGTCAAGGCTGCCTCCACGAAGACAGAGAAGAAAGTCTCTGTAGAAATCTCACAGATATGATGGATCAGCTTGAGATTGGTGTCATCACCTCTACCCATGGGCTCAGGGGAGAGGTCTATGTGTACCCGACCACAGATGACATCCATCGCTTTGAGAAGGTAAAGGACGTGCTCCTTGTGGCGAAAGGAAAAACTCTTTCGCTCACGGTGGAGCGCGTCAGTTTTTTTAAAGGGCGGGTAATTGTCAAGTTCAGAGGACTTGACGCCATTGAAGACGTCGAAAAATTCAGGGGACTGTCTCTCTTTGTGGAGAGGAAAGACGCTATCCCCCTCAAGAAGGGGGAGTACTTTATCGGCGACCTTGTGGGGAGCCGGGTGTTCCTCGAGGACGGCACCTCCTACGGCCAACTTGTGGATATCTTCCGCACCGGTGCCAATGACGTCTATGAAATTAAGATGGAAGATGGATCGACCGCATATCTTCCGGCCATTCGCGACTGCGTCATCAGCGTGGACGCCGAAAAGCAGGAGATCGTTGTCCGTCCCATGAAGGAGATCTGACATAAGAAGATGGAATATTACGTTCTGACTCTCTTCCCCGACATGATCCGCGAGGGGATGAATACCAGCATTATCGGCCGCGCCATTGAGAATGATGTCATTTCCCTTGAGGCCATTAACATCCGTGACTACACGCAGAATAAGCACGGCCGCACGGACGACTACCCCTATGGGGGAGGTGCGGGTATGGTCATGCAGGCGCAGCCCATTTACGACGCGTATCGCTCGATTATCGACCGTCTGGATTACAGGCCCATGGTCGTCTATATGACGCCTCAGGGTCGGGTCTTCGACCAGCAGATGGCCCAGGAACTGGCTCTGCAGAAAGGACTCATTTTCCTGTGCGGCCACTACGAGGGAGTCGACGAGAGGGTACTCGATGAGATGGACGTTCTGCCTGTTTCGATCGGAGATTTCGTTCTCACGGGCGGAGAGCTCCCGGCCATGTGCATGATCGATGCCATTTCCCGCATGATCCCCGGCGTTCTTCACAATGAGGAGTCGGCAGAGGATGATTCGTTCGGCGACGGCCTGCTGGAGTTTCCTCAGTATTCGCGCCCGGAGGTCTGGAGAGGCCGCGAGGTTCCGAAGATCCTTCTGTCGGGAGACCACGCCAAAGTGGACGCCTGGAGGCGGGAACAGTCTCTGATGAGGACGGCGGACAGGCGCCCTGATCTTCTCCTGACGGCGGCCATCAGCCCCAAAGAGCAGGATTTTGTGAAAAAATATCTTGCCAAGAAGGAAGATCTATAGTATATTTTTCATGTTGTGTTTAAAGATGGTCCGCTTTATCCGCCGTCATTGAGATACGGGTTCCCGGGTATATGAACATCCCAATTTTCATTTTTAAGGAGTATATCATGAACGACATTATCAAGAAGATTGAAGATGAGCAGCTTAAAGCAGAGGTTCCGGAGTTCCGCGTCGGCGACACAGTTCGCGTTCACGGAAAGATCAAGGAGGGCAACCGTGAGAGAATTCAGGTTTTCGAGGGCGTTGTCTTAAAGAGACAGGGCGGCGGAAACCGTGAGACATTCACAGTCAGAAAGGCTTCTTCAGGCATCGGCGTCGAGAAGACATGGCCGCTTCATTCTCCGAATGTTGTCAAGGTCGAGGTGGTTCGTCAGGGTAAAGTCAGACGCGCTAAGCTCAACTACTTAAGACAGCGTTCCGGCAAGAGCGCAAAGGTCAAGGCTGTTATCAAATAATATTTTTGGTAGAGTGGCAAGAAGGGGGAGAAGATACACGGAAGGTGTACCTTGCTCCTCCTTTTTTGAAAATGTTGGAAGAAGGCGGAATATGGCGAAGTCGACAATAGCGGCAGAGGAAAACTACAGAGAGAAGATCAGGAAGAGGAGAGAGAGAAAGGTGCTTCTTATTTCCCTTCTGATTGCTTTCGGGCTGGGCATTCTGGTGGCTTACCTCTTTTTCAGTTCCTATACATCTCAGGAGTACGCCATGGATCCGACCATCGAAGCGGGGGACCGATTCTACATCAATCGAGTCACGGGCAAGCTAACAAGAGGCGACCTGATCGCCTACACCAACGCTGATGCCGCAGACTCCTCGATTCGTGTCCGCCGCGTGATCGGTCTGCCCGGCGAGACGGTTCAGATCAGAGACGGTCTCATCATGATCGACGGGGAGACCTACATGGAGGATCTGAACCTTCCGGATATTCAAAATGCTGGCATTGCAAAGGACGTCATTACGGTCGGAAGCGGCGAGTACTTCTGTCTGGGAGACAACCGCAACGGGTCGGAGGACAGCCGTTTCTCCGACGTCGGAAATATAAGCTCTTCCCAAATCAAGGGCAGGGTCTGGTACATTGCCGAGCCCGCCTCGAGAAAAGGCTTTGTAAAATGAGGACAAAAGAACCGTCCCTGAAAGGAGAAGGAATACGTGGATTATCAGTGGTACCCGGGACATATGACCAAGTCCATCCGTCAGATGCAGGAGGATATCCGGCTCATCGACCTCATCATCGAGATCGTAGATGCGAGAATTCCCATGTCCAGCCGCAACCCGGATATTGAAAAACTGGGACAGGGAAAGGCCAGGATCATCATTCTCAACAAGTATGATCTGGCGGATGAGAGGGAGACAAAAAAATGGGAGAAAGTTTTCACGGACGAGGGACTTCATCCCATTTTGTCGGATGCAAGAACCAATACCATCCGAAAGGCTCTTTTGCCTGTCGTGCGTGAGGCGTGTAAAGAGAAGATTGAGAGAAATAAGCGGCGGGGAATTATGAACCGCCCCATGCGGGCGATGGTCTGCGGCATCCCCAACGTCGGCAAGTCGACGCTCATCAACTCTTTTGTGAAGCGCAGCGCCGCGAAAACCGGCAACAAGCCCGGCGTCACAAAGGGCAAGCAGTGGATCCGGGTCAGCGGCGAGCTCGAGCTCATGGATACGCCGGGACTTTTGTGGCCCAAGTTTGAGGACCAGGAGATCGGGAAGAAGATCGCACTCATCGGTTCCATGAACGACCAGAACCTGGTGCCGGAGGAGCTGGCGGAGGACCTCATCGCCCGCCTGACAGAGCATTTTCCGGGAAGGTTTTCTGACCGCTATTGCGTCGATGAGACAAAAGATGTACAGGCCATTCTGGAAAATATCGCTGTCCGCCGCGGCTGTCTCAAAAAGGGCGGAGAGGCGGACTTTGAGAAGACATCCCGCATTTTGCTTGATGACTTCCGGAGTGGAAATCTGGGACGCATCACACTTGATTTTGCGGACGAGGCGGGAAAATGACGGAGAAGCAGAAGGCAAAAGAGGCGGAGAGGGAGGCGAAGAGACAGGCACGACTCCAGAAGGAGATCGAGCGGACGGAGAGCCTCATGGTCTATGAAAAGCAGTACATGCAGCAGGGGCCATTATGCGGCATCGACGAGGTCGGGCGCGGTCCCCTGGCGGGCCCGGTCATGGCCGGGGCTGTCATTTTGCCCACGGACCACATGATCCTCGGCATCAACGACTCCAAAAAGCTGACTCCCAGAAAGCGCGACGAGCTCTATGAGATCATCATGAAGGAAGCGGTCGCGGTGGGCCTTGGGCTGATGGATGTCGATGTGATCGACGACATCAATATTCTCCAGGCTACATACGCGGCCATGAGACAGGCGATCGGGAACCTGAGCGTTCGCCCCCATCTTCTTCTTGTCGACGCCGTGACCATTCCCGGCGTCGACATTCCGGAGTGCCCCATCATCAAGGGCGACGCCAAGTCGGTATCGATCGGAGCGGCCAGCATCGTCGCCAAGGTCACGAGGGACCGCCTGATGGAGGAGTATGACAAGGTCTACCCCGCGTATGGCTTTGCAAAAAACAAAGGCTACGGGACGGCTGAGCATATTGCGGCCCTCAAAAAATATGGTCCCTGCCCCATCCACAGGAAAACGTTCCTTAAGAAGATCCTGGCGGAAGCATGAACAGAAGGTCAGTTGGCAGGCGCTACGAGACCATTGCCTGCAAAATTCTGGAGGGGGAAGGAATGAGCATTCTGGCCCGCAATTTCAGGACGCATGAGGCGGAGATCGACATTGTGGCAGAGGATGGAGATGTTCTTGTTTTTGTCGAAGTCAAGTACAGGCGGGATGCTTCCTCAGGAGGTCCTTTTATGGCCGTGGACAAAAAGAAGCAGGAGCGGATCTGCCGGGCGGCGGACGTCTTTCTGCTCGCATGGCATTTTCCTCCGGATATGCCTGTCCGCTTTGACGTGATGGGTTTTCTCGGGAACCGGTACAAGCACATGAAAAATGCATTTTCCTATCGGAGGTGACACATGGATATCAAATGGAACGACCTGGAAGAGGACGGGATGACTCTGAGGCGCAGCGGCGACTGTCTCTACCTCACATTTCCAACGCTTGATGAACAGCCATGGCTCTTGAATGCCTACTCGACCCGTTTCGGCGGCGTGAGTCAGGGCATCTATGCGGCCATGGACCTCAGCTTCGGGCGGGGAGATGATCCTGAAAATGTCCACCAGAATTTCAATCTTTTCGCCAAAGCGGTCGGCTTTGATCCGGAGAATCTTGTCTGCTCGGCCCAGACCCACACGACAAATGTCCGCCTGGTCGGCCGCGAGGACCGCGGACGCGGATACACGCGCGAGAGGGGATGGACGGACGTGGACGGTCTCATCACAGATGCGAGAAATGTTGTGCTTGCGACTTTCTATGCGGACTGCGTTCCACTCTACTTTGCGGATCCTGTCCACAGGGCCATCGGCCTGTCCCACTCCGGCTGGAGGGGCACGGCGGCAAAAATGGGTGCTGTGACGGTGAAAGCCATGCAGGACGCCTTTGGAACAAAGCCAGAGGATCTGCTCTGCGCCATCGGCCCATGCATCTGCCAGGACTGCTACGAGGTGAGCGCAGAAGTTGCCCATAAGTTTCCCAACTGCTATTCAAAAAGAAAGGATGATGGAAAGTATCTGCTCGACCTCCCGGCCATCAACCAGGGCATCCTGGTCGACACCGGCGTCCCCATGTCCAACATTTCCATGGCCAACCTGTGCACCTGCTGTAATCCGGACCTGCTCTTTTCCCACCGGGCAACCCACGGAAAAAGAGGAAATAATGCTGCATTTTTGATGATTCGCTGACAAATTTTCGCCCTATTATGGTAAAATATAAACAAATTTGCTGGTGAGGAGGAAGCATGCGAATGAAAAAATCTTTTTTGAGCTTTACATTGGCGGCTGTTCTGGCCCTGACGTCTCCTGCGTCGGCCCTGCCGGTTCTTGCCGCAGCTACAAAGACGGAGGCAGGGACATTGGCGGACGATCCGGCCAATGTGGATCCAGAGGCACCCACGGAGGAGGAAGAGCTCCTTCCTGTGGTCGGCGATTCAGTCAGCATGAATGCGACTCTGACTTCTTATGTCAGCCAGGCGAAGGATGACGCCCGCTATGATGGAGTCACCCGCCACTATGGAATTGACGTCTCCAAGTGGGCGAATAATTACAACAATAAGACTGGCGCCTACGAGACGATTGACTGGAAACGGGTCAGGGAATCCGGAGTTGAATTTGCCATTATCCGCGTGGGGTACAGGTCCGCTAAAATCGACACGACGACAAAAAAAGCGGGCATCTACAAGGACCCCTGCTTTGACAGCAACGTGAAGGGAGCGCTTGCTGCAGGACTCAAGGTAGGCTTTTACTTCTTCTCTCAGGCGATGACAGTGGAAGAGGCGAGGGAAGAAGCAGCCTGGATGGTCAGGACCCTGGAGCCCTACAAGGGGCAGACAACGCTTCCGCTTGTGGATGACTATGAATACGCGGAGACCACAGGCCGCCGCTTCACGAAAACGTCCATCTCAAATACGCAGAGGACGAAGAACGCTGAGGCTTTCCTCGCTGCGATTGAGGAAGCCGGCTATGAACCCATGCTCTACGCCAACCGCAATTTCCTGATGGGCGACATGGATGTCAACTTCATCGAGAGAAATTACAGGGTCTGGCTGGCCCGCTGGATCGACACCAGGAAGGGGATTACCTCTGCCGACTACAAGGGCAACTACTCTTTCTGGCAGATCGGCGATGTAGCTGTCGACGGTATTCCTGCAAGCACCGCAGACTTTGACGTGTGGTACGACAAGGACGGTTTTGTCGATGTGAGCGACAGGAGTTACTATGCGGATGCCGTCAAATGGGCTGTGGATCAGAAGGTGACATCGGGATTGTCCTCGATTGCCTTCGGGTCCAATGACTCCTGCACGCGGGCACAGATCGTGTCCTTCCTCTACAGGGCAGCCGGCGAGCCGGGCATTGAGTCCGACACTGTCAGCTTCACAGATGTCGCAGACAATGCCTGGTACGCAAAGGCTGTCAACTGGGCGGCCAATGCCGGCGTCACAAGCGGTGTCGAGAAGAATCTTTTCGCACCGAACGCAGGCTGCACGCGCGCCCAGGCGGTTGCTCTTCTCTGGAGGGCTGAGGGTCAGCCCGAGGCCGGCGACAATCCGATTGAGTTCAGCGACGTCAAAGACAGCTGGTACACGACAGCCCTGGCCTGGGCGACGACGCACGGCATTGTGAGCGGGACAAGCAGCACGACCTTCTCGCCCAACGACACCTGTACGAGAGCCCAGATTGTAACCATGATCTACAAGATCTACAAGGATAAGAGCATGGGCAGCGGCAACGCGCTCAGCTCTTGAGATCGTTAAAGCTTTAGAGAGAAGGAAGAGGCTGTCGCACTAAACAGTACGGCGGCCTCTTTTTGTTTAAGTATTTAACTTGTTCAAAATAATCAAGTCAAGAGCATCGTGACGTCGCCCTTGACAGAACCTGCATGAGGTGCCCGTCTTAAGGCGCCGACGGCGAGGGACTCAGGAGCAGAACGAACTCTTCGGCGCCGTCGGGATGGCGATTGTAGCACCTCATGCAGAACCCGTCAAGGGTCCCCTGCGGGGACTTCGC